>JASEJH010000066.1:5428-7700 GCA_030016455.1 Thermoanaerobacteraceae bacterium | reverse complement strand
CACGGCCCAGCACTCAGCCTCTGAGTGCTGGGTTTGCCCGGTGCCCGCCGGAGCGTGAGGAGGAGCGTTAAGTTTGGTCTGCGCCTTGAACGTGTGGGCGGGAGCGAAACAGGCGCAAACAGCCGCCAGGGAGGGGAAAATGGGCCACCGCCAGTCGCTGCTCACCGGGACCATGGTGCTTTCGGCCGCCAGTATGGCCAACCGGCTGCTGGGATTTGTTTACCAGGTCTTCCTGATCCGGCTGATCGGTACGGACGGAATCGGTCTGTTTACGATGGTTTTTCCGGTCTACATCCTGGCGCTCGTCCTGGCCTCCCTGGGCATCCCCGTAGCCGTCGCCCACCTGGTATCCGCGGCGGTGGCCCGGCGGGACTTTAGCCGGGTCTACCGCCTCCTGTACCTTTCGCTCGCGTACACGGTTGGTTTCAGCCTCGTTGTCACCGTCGTGGCGCTGCTCAGTGCCCGGTTCTTGACCGGGAAGATCTTCTCCGACCCGGCGACGTACCTGCCTTTCGTTTGCCTTTTGCCCGGGGTGTTCATCGTTTCGGTATGCTCCGTCTTCCGGGGGTTTTTTCAAGGGCTCCAGGACATGACGCCGACGGCAGCCAGTCAGACGTTAGAGCAGGCGGTCCGGGTAGCGGCCGGCCTGCTGTTGGCCGGGCTCTTTATCCGCCACGGCGTGGTTGCGGCTGCCTGTGGCGCCTCTTTGGGCGTGGTCTGCGGCGAGGCCGCCGGTTTCCTCCTGATGCTGGGTTTCTTCTTTCACCGCCGGGCTTTGAGCCCGCTGCCCCGAAGGGCCCTGAGCGGCGGTGCCGGACAGCTGACTTGGGAAATCTTCCGCTTTGCCCTGCCGGTTACCCTGATGCGCCTGGTTTCAACCGCCTTTCTCTCCCTGGACGCGGTGCTCATCCCCCACCGGCTGGTGACGGCCGGTTTCACCCCCCGGGAAGCGACCGGGATCTACGGCCAGTTTGCCGGCATTGCCGAGACGCTGCTCCATACCCCGGGTATGGTTACGGTGGCCCTTTCCACGGCCCTGGTACCGGCCGTCTCCGAGGCGCTTACCGCCCGGGATACCAGACTGCTCAACTCCCGGATCAACAATGCCCTGCGCCTCACCACCTTCACCGGGTTCCCGAGCGCGGCGGTCTTTTTTTTGCTGCCGGAGGAAATCTGTAAGGCGGTCTTCGGTTACCCCGAAGCCGGCGGAGCGCTGCAGGTGCTTGCCCTCGGCGCCCCTTTCCTCTACCTTCAGCAGACGACGACCGGCGTTCTGCAGGGGCTTGGCCAGCCCTTCATTCCCTTCCGCAACTTAGTGGTGGCCTCGGTTTTCAAGGTGGCCGGGATATACTTCCTCACCGGCATTCCCGCCTACGGCATCCGCGGTGCCGCCGCCGCGCTGGTCTGCAGCTTCGTCATGATGGGCGTGCTCAACCTGCTCGACCTCCGGCAGTTGACCGGGTGCAGCATCCGGTTTGCCGACATCTTTTTGAAACCGTTAGTTGCGTCCGCCGTTGCGGGGGCGCTTATTTTCGCGATGTACAATTACCTGGCCGCCTGCGGCGTGGGCGCGGTGCCGAATCTCTGCACGACCCTGGTGCTGGGCGGTGCCGCATACGCGGCGGTCCTTTTTCTGACCGGCGCGCTCAGCCGGCAGGACCGGCAAAGGCTGTCGAATATATTCTGTAAAATTTTGACCGCTATTAAAAGGTAGCCGCTGGCTGAGAATAAAAAAGGGGTGAAAAAATGGCGCAGTTTTTCCCGCAGGAAAAGCTTCTGCCCGGTGCGGTTCTCGACCGTTTCAAATACGAGGTGGCGGCCGATCTCGGCCTCACACCGGGAATTGTCAACGGTTACTGGGGGAACCTTGCCTCCAGGGATTGCGGCCGCGTGGGCGGAAAGATCGGCGGCAGCATGGTGCGCGTGATGATCCGACACGCCGAAGAGGCCCTGCTGCGCGGCAGGCGCCTTTGAGCCCTCCGTCGCGGGCGCCGGGCCTCTCTTTTGGGGCCCGGCGTTGTCGTTGTGTGCCCGGCGAGCTTCGTTGACCGCCGGGCGATTTTTGTGCTACGATTATGCCAGATTTTGCGCGGAGGAATTGAATTTGCTTTTTGTTACCCTGACCGTGGCGGAGGCAAAGCAAAGGTTGCGGGAGGCTTTGAAGCCGTTCCCGGCGGAGGAAGCGGCGCTGCCGGAAGCGCTGGGGCGCGTACTGGCGGCGGAGGTGCGTGCTGCCGAGGACGTACCGGGGTTTGACCGGGCGACGATGGAC
>JASEJH010000066.1:0-5418 GCA_030016455.1 Thermoanaerobacteraceae bacterium | reverse complement strand
GTTTCGCGGTGCGGGCGGCAGACACGTTCGGCGCTTCAGAAGGGCTGCCCGCCTACCTCCGGGTGGCGGGGGAGGTTTTGATGGGGCGGGCGCCGGACGGGCCGCTGCTGCCGGGCGAAGCCTGGCGCATCCCGACGGGCGGCATGCTGCCGGAAGGGGCGGACGCGGTGGTGATGGTAGAACACACCGAGGAGGCCGGGGATGCGGTGGCGGTGTTGCGGCCGGTGGCGCCGGAGGAAAATGTGGTCCGGCGCGGGGACGACGTCCGGGCCGGCCAGGTGGTTTTGCAGGCGGGGAAACGGCTGCGCCCCCATGATATCGGGCTGCTGGCCGCCTGCGGCGTGACGCGCGTCCCGGTGCGGCGTCGCCCCGTGGTGGGGATCATCGGGACGGGCGACGAGGTGGTGGCTGCCGAAGCCGTCCCGGGTCCCGGACAGGTCCGGGACGTGAATACGCCGGCGCTGGCGGCCGCCGTAAAGGCGGCGGGCGGGGATCCAAGGGTTTTCGGCCTGGTACCGGACGAGCTTCCGGTCCTGCGGGAGGTGCTGGCGCGGGCGGTGGCGGAATCCGAACTGGTGCTGCTCTCCGGGGGAAGTTCGGTGGGCACGCGGGACCTGACCCTGGAGGCGGTTTCATCCCTCCCCGGGGCGCTGGTCCTGTTCCACGGGCTGGCGGTGAAGCCCGGAAAACCGACCGTCGGCGCTGTGGCTGACGGCAAGGCGGTTTTCGGTCTCCCCGGCCACCCGGTCTCGGCGCTGGTGGTCTTCGAATTTTTAGTGCGGCCGTTGTTAGAGCCGGAAAGGTCAACGCGGCCTCCGGTCCGGGTCCGCCTCGGACGGTCGCTCCGGTCGGCGCCGGGCCGGGAAGACTACGTCCGGGTCGCGTTGAGGATTGAAAACGGGGAACTCGTGGCGGAGCCGGTGCTGGGGAAGTCGGGGCTGATCGCCACGCTCGCCCGGGCGGACGGGCTGGTGCGCCTGCGGTTAGACGCCGAGGGGGCGGCCGCCGGCGAAATGGTCGAGTATTTCCCATTATAAGTAGCACTTTAGCATTATGCGGGGGGACGAGGGTGAAGCGGGAAGTCTTTCTCGAAGAAAAGCCGCTGGAAGAAGCACAGACAGGGTATCTTCGTTTTCTGCGGGATTTGGGGATACTCGCACCTGGTCCGATGGAAACTGTTCCGGTAAAGGAATCCTGCGGCCGGGTGACCGCGGCGCCGGTCTTTGCGGTAATCTCGCACCCGCATTTCCACGCGGCGGCGATGGACGGGTTTGCGGTCCGGGCCCGGCGGACCTTCGGCGCGACCGAGCAGAGCCCCCTGCGCCTGCAGGTGGGCGAAGAGGCGTTTCCGGTGGATACCGGCGACGTGCTGCCGGAGGGCTGCGACGCCGTGATCATGGTGGAGGACACGCACGAGACGGAACCCGGGGTGATCGAGATCACTGCGGCGGTCTTCCCGTACCAGCACGTCCGGGTGATGGGGGAGGACGTGGTGGCTACCGAGATGCTGTTGCCGGCGAACCACCTGATCCGGCCGGTGGACGTGGGGGCGATGCTGGCGGGCGGGGTGGGCACGGTGCCGGTGCACCCGCGGCCCCGGGTGGCGGTGATTCCCACGGGGACGGAGGTGGTGGAGCCGGGAACGCCCCTCAAGCCGGGCGACATCATTGAGTTCAACACCCCGGTGTTAGGGGAAATGGTGCGCGAGTGGGGCGGGATTCCGGTGCGCTACGGAATCGTCCCGGACGACTTTCCCGCCCTGAAAGCAGCGGTTTTGCGGGCGGCGGCGGAGTGCGACGTGGTGTTGCTGAACGCCGGCGCGTCGGCGGGGCGCGAGGACTTTACCGCGGCGGTCGTGCGGGAGTGCGGTTCCCTTTTCGCCCACGGAGTGGCGATCAAGCCCGGCAAGCCGGTGGTGCTCGGGGCGGTGAACCGGAAGCCGTTTTTGGGCATCCCGGGGTACCCGGTTTCCGCCGTGCTGAACGCGGAGCTTTTCGCGCGCCCGGTGATCCTGGCGAAACAGGGCCGTACCGTTCCGGAGCGGGAGAAGGTAAACGCCTTCCTGTCCCGGCGAATTGTTTCGCCCGCCGGGGTGGAAGAGTTCGTGCGGGTTAAGCTGGGGCGGATCGGCGCGAAGATTGTGGCGACGCCGCTCGGGCGGGGAGCGGGCCGGCTGCTCACCCTGGTGCGGGCGGA
The DNA here is from genome assembly GCA_030016455.1 of Thermoanaerobacteraceae bacterium. Taxonomy (GTDB): domain Bacteria; phylum Bacillota; class Desulfotomaculia; order Desulfotomaculales; family Ammonificaceae; genus Yes71-27. The sequence goes on along the minus strand of JASEJH010000066.1, from coordinate 3,222 downwards.
CGGTATCCTGCGGGTACCGCGGTTCTCGGAAGGCTTCGAGGCCGGGAGCGTGGTACCGGTGGAACTTCTGCGCAGCCGGGCGGAGATCGAAGAAACCATCGTCGTTATCGGCAGCCACGACCTGGCGCTGGACATCATCGCCAACTACCTGCGTTTGAGATTTCCTGAAGCAACGCTCTCCTCGGCGCACGTGGGAAGCCTGGGAGGACTGCTGGCTTTGAAGCGGGGTGAGGCCCACCTGGCGGGAACCCACCTGTTGGATGAGGCGACGGGGGAGTACAACGTTAGCTACGTCCGCCAGTATCTTACGGGTGTGCCGGCAGTGCTGGTAAACCTTTCTTACCGGGAACAGGGCTTCATCGTGGCGCCCGGAAATCCCAAGAGGATTAACACGTTTAACGACCTGGTCCGGGACGACATCCGCTTCGTGAACCGGCAACGGGGTGCCGGGACGCGGGTGCTGCTGGATTTTCACCTCCGGCGGCTGGGGCTTGCGCCCGAGCGAGTTACGGGTTATCAGCGGGAGGAGTACACCCACCTGGCGGTGGCGGCGGCGGTGGCCGGCGGCACGGCGGACGTGGGCCTGGGCATCAGGGCGGCGGCAACGGCGCTCGGGCTGGATTTCGTGCCGGTGGCGGATGAGCGGTACGACCTCTGTGTCCTGAAGGAGTACTGGGAAGGCAAAGTGGGGGAGCGGCTTCGGGCGGTGCTGGCGGACCCCGAGTTTCAGGCTGCAGTACTCACGCGCGGCGGCTACGACCTCCGGGACTGCGGGCGGGTGGTGTATGAACAAGGATGAAGGATGAAGGATGAAAGAATAAGGTCAGGAGACCGCGAGTGCGCGGTCTTTTATTTTTTTGGGGAAAGTATAGAAGAAGGAGGTGGTGTACTTGCGCCTTTTAATCGGTGTTGTCCTCGCGCTTCTTGTTGCTTTGTCCGGCACAGGCGGCGCTCTGACGGAAGAGTACCGGGCGGAACCGCAGGAATACCTGGTCGAGTGCTATGGGACCTACCTCACCATACCCTTCGACGAGTTCGCGCTTCTCACGGGAAACGGCCCCGGCGTTTTGCGTTTCTACAGCCCCTATTTTCCGGCGGGCTTGAGGAACCTGGTAGTTGTAAACGACGGACCGCCGCGCGAGCAGTTTGTTGAGGAGGTGGTGCGGCGCTGGGCGGTCGAGGCCGAGGCATTTGTCCGGCGTCACCAACGGGGCGATTTCCTGGAAAACTGGGGCGCGCCTCCCTGGCAGGAGCTGCTGGCAGAAAACGGCGGCCCGCGGGTGGAGACAAGAGTTTGGGATCGTCGCGACGGGGTCCGGACATGCCGGTGCTGGCGGGCGGAGCTGGTGGATTTTGAGCCGGCCCCTCTGCCCGGTTGGGTTAACCGCCTGAGCGGCGTGGTCTCCGGGCGGGCGCGTTACACCCTCCGTGTCTACTCACCCGGGTATTACCCGGCGGATTGACGCCGGCGCCCGCACTTTCAGGAGACGGGGGCGGGGAAGACGGTGCCGTTGTTTGTCCCGCGGCTCGTGCTGATGCAGCGGGCCACCCTGGATTACCCGCTCTGCACCTTTCAGACGCGGCGGGGCGCGGTTCGTTGACCGGAATCCGGTTTTTGTGTTACGATTTTGCCGTGACGTACCTGCTTCGGGACTTTTTGAGCATGTTTCAGTGTGCAGGGGGATGCCGGATGGAGCTCACACATGTTGACGCCGAGGGAAAGGCGCGGATGGTCGAGGTGGCGGAGAAGCCGGAGAGCTTCCGGGAAGCGGTTGCCCGCGGGGCACTGCGGGTGAAGCCGGAAACGCTGGAGCTGATCGCGGCGGGACGGCTTCCCAAGGGGGACGTGCTCGCGGTGGCGCGGGTAGCGGGGATAATGGCCGCGAAGGAAACCCCGCGGCTGGTGCCGCTCTGTCACCCGGTCCGGGTCACCGGGGTTGCGGTTGATTTTCAGTTAGATAAAGAGAAAACGCGGGTCGAAATCACAGTGCGGGTGAAGGCTGTCGACCGGACAGGCGTCGAGATGGAAGCAATGGCGGGAGTAGCGGGAGCGGCGCTCGCCCTGTACGACATGGTCAAGGCCGTGGACCGGGAAGCAGTAATTGAAGAAATTTTGCTGGAATATAAGAGCGGCGGGAAGAGCGGCGTCTTCCGGCGAAGCGGGGGATAGCGACCTGTCGTCTTTGGTCAGCGCAAGGCGGGCAGATCGAGCCGTCATCCGCTGCCTGACAGAGAAAGTCTCTACGCAGCGGGCCGGAAAACGGCTGTCGGGTGGCATACCAAGAGACAGCGGCCGCCAGCCCGCCGCGGGTTCGCCCGGTAGTTTCGGGGGGGTAGAGTGTGGCATACGTTTGTCCAAGAGTGGATTCGGCAGCGGTCTTTTCCAGAGAACGGCTTGCGGCTTACGCCGAGATCGTCGGGGAGAAGGAACTGGAGGAACTGTACCGGCTGGGCGAGTCCCTGCACGGGGTAAAGGTGCAGCAGATCAACTCCGCACGCTGCGGCGGCGGCGTGGCCGAAATGTTACGGTCCCTGGTGCCGTTCGAACGCGGACTGGGGCTGAACGTCAGCTGGGACGTGATAACGGCCGAGCCCGGGTTCTTTATTTATACAAAAACCCTGCACAACTTCCTCCAGGGCAAGCCCAAGGTGCCGGACCTGGTCGGCACCAAGGTTTACTGGGATACGAACCGGATCAACTACAGCCTGGTACAGGAGGACGCGGACGCGATTTTGATCCACGACCCGCAGCCCGCGGGATTGATCAAGTTTGCTCCCCCGGAGGTGCGCGAGCGGCAGAAGTGGATCTGGCGCTGCCACATCCACCTTTCCCGCGAGTACCACTTCGTGCTTGACTTTATGCGCACCCTGATCGAGGAGTACGACCTCGCCATTTTTTCCACCGGCAAGTTCCTGCCGCCCTGGAGGGTCGTCAGCACCGTAATTCTGCCCTACATTGACCCGCTGTCGGAAAAAAACAGGGACCTGCCTCCCGAACAGGTACGCGAGATTTGCTGGGAGCACGGTCTGGAAGACCTGGATAAGAAGCCGCTCCTTGTTCTGGTTTCGCGGTTCGATCCCTTTAAGGGCCAGGAGTACGCGCTCGAGGCCTTCAAGCTGGTGCACAAAGAGGTACCGTGCCAGTTGTTGCTGGTCGGCGGTACGGCCAGCGACGACCCCGAGAACGAAGCCATTTTTTTTCAGTTACAGGAGAAAGTCCGC
>JASEJH010000065.1 GCA_030016455.1 Thermoanaerobacteraceae bacterium | reverse complement strand
CAACGTGGACCAGGCGCCCATCGGCAGGACGCCGCGTTCCAATCCCGCCACCTATACCGGTGTCTTTACCGACATCCGGGAGCTTTTTGCACTGCTTCCGGAGGCGCGGGTGCGGGGTTACAAGCCCGGCCGGTTCAGCTTCAACGTTGCCGGCGGGCGGTGCGAGGCCTGCCGCGGCGACGGAATCGTGAAGATCGAGATGCACTTCCTGCCGGACGTGTACGTTCCCTGCGAGGTTTGCAAGGGGCAGCGGTACAACCGGGAGACCCTCGAGGTAAAATTCCGGGGGAAGAGCATCGCGGACGTGCTGGACCTTACCGTGGACGAAGCACTGGTGTTTTTCGAGGCCTTCCCGAAGATTTACCGGCGCCTGAAAACCCTGCAGGACGTCGGTCTCGGTTACATCAAACTGGGCCAGCCGGCGACCACCCTTTCCGGAGGCGAGGCGCAGCGGGTAAAGCTGGCGGCCGAGCTTTCGCGGCGTGCGACGGGGCGGACGCTCTATATTTTAGACGAGCCGACGACAGGTTTGCATTTCGCCGACGTGGCGCGGCTGCTCGACGTGCTGCACCGCCTGGTAGACGCCGGGAATACGGTGGTGGTCATCGAGCACAACCTGGACGTGGTAAAAACGGCGGACTACATCATTGATCTCGGTCCGGAGGGCGGCGCCTTTGGGGGGACCGTGGTCGCCGCCGGGACGCCGGAAGAGGTAGCCGGGGTGGCGCATTCTTATACGGGACGGTACGTGCGGCAGGTCCTGGCGGCCGGGCGGGAGCCCCTGGTCGGCCGGGCGGCGCGCTCCTGAGAAATGCTTGATCCTGAGGGGTGAGGCGGGGTATCCCGTGATTGACAGCATGCGGACGGATTTACTCCAAAAGGTGCATAAACTCCCGGACCGGCCCGGGGTCTACCTTTTTCGAGACGCGGCAGGCGGGGTCCTTTATGTAGGCAAGGCCCTGTCGCTCCGGAACCGGGTGCGGAGCTACTTTCAAACCGGGCAGCCGGCGAAGATATCGGCGATGCTGGAAAAGGCCGCCGACCTTTCGTTTATCGTAACGGCAAACGAGGTGGAGGCGCTGGTCCTGGAAGCCAACCTGATCAAGCGCCACCGCCCCCGGTACAACGTGGTCCTGAAGGATGACAAGACTTACCCGTACATCAAGGTCACGGTGCAGGAAGAGTTCCCCCGGGTCCTTTTTTCCCGCCGGCGGGCCGGGGACGGCGCGCGCTACTTCGGTCCTTACACCCGGGCCGGAGCGGTCTACGAGACGCTCCGGTTCCTGCGGACGGTTTTTCCGTACCGCTCCTGTAAGAGCACCGTGCCGGGCCGGAGCCGCCCGTGCCTGAACTACCACATTAAACGCTGCCCGGGGCCGTGCACCGGCGCTGCAGATCCCGAAGCATACCGGCAGGGGATCGAGGCGCTGTGCCTGTTCCTCGAGGGACGGTACCGGGCGGTTATGCGGCAACTGGAAGAGCAAATGGCGGCCGCCGCCGCCGATTTGAAGTTTGAGCGGGCAGCGGTGCTGCGGGACCGGCTCCGGGCGCTGCAAACGGTCCTGGCGCGGCAGCGGGTGGTTTCGGGGCGGAGTGAGGACCAGGACGTGGTGGCCCTCGGGCGCGCGGGAGAAGAGGCGACCGCGGCGGTCCTCATGATTCGGGAGGGGAGGCTGATCGGCCAGGAGCGGTTTCCACTGACGGGAGCGGCCGGGCAGGAGGATGCTGCGGTGCTGGCCGGGTTTTTAATGCAGTATTACGGCGGTGTGGCGGCGTCGGTACCGCGGGAGGTGGTTATGCCGGTAGAGCTGGGTGATGAGGGAGCGGTACTCCGGGCTTATCTCCAGGAGCGGGCCGGCAGGAGGGTCGTCCTGACCGTCCCCCGCCGGGGGAGAAAAAGGGAGCTTCTCAATCTGGCCGCGGCGAACGCCGCCGCCGCGCTGGAGGAGACCGGGGCTGACGCGGCGGTGAAAGGAGAGGCCCTGGCGGCGCTGGGCGACCTTTTGGGTCTGGGGGCGCCGCCGCGGCGGATCGAGGGGTACGACGCGTCCTGCCTGCAGGGAACGACTCCCGTGGCGGTGATGGTGGTGTTTAAAGAGGGAAAACCCCTGAAGAGCGGCTACCGGCGGTTCGCGGTGAACCCGGCCGGGAAGCCGGACGACTACGCCGCCTTGCGGGAGGCGCTCCGCCGCCGGTTTGCCCGCGCCAGAGAGGAGGAGCAGGCGGTTGCCGCCGGGGTTCTGACCGCCCGCGCGGCGAAGTTCCTGCCGCTGCCCGACGTGGTGCTGGTTGACGGGGGCGCCGGCCAGGCGGCGGTGGCCGGCGGGGTGCTGGCCGAGTTCGGCTACGAGGGAATCCCGGTGATCGGGCTGGCCAAGGAGAACGAATGGCTTTACCGCCCCGGCCGGGCGGAACCGGTCGTCCTTCCCCGGGACGACCGCACCCTGCGGCTGCTGCAGCGGGTCAGGGACGAGGCGCACCGGTTCGCCGTTTCCTTCCACCGGAAGCGCCGGGCGGCCGGTTTGAAATCGGTCCTCGAAGAGATTGAAGGCATCGGCCCCGTCCGGCGGCGGGCGCTGTTGCAGGCCTTTCTTTCGCTGGAAACTTTGCAACAGGCGGGTTTAGAGGAACTGCGCCGCGTACCGGGAATGAACCGCCGGGCGGCCGAGGCGGTCTACCAATACTTTCGGGAGCAAAAGCTTAAAGGAGAAGGAATTGGCTGAGGTCAGACTGGTTGCCGTGGATTTGGACGACACCCTCCTCGACCCGGCGCTGAAAATCTCACCCCGGGTGAAGGAAGCGGTCAGGAATGCTTCGGAGAAGGGTGTGCGGGTGGTTCTGGCTACGGGCCGGATGTTTTGTTCGACGGTTCCCTTCGCCCGGGAACTGGGACTTACAACGCCGCTTATCACTTACCAGGGGGCGCTGGTTAAGGAACACCTCACGGGGAGGGAGATTTTTTACCGGCCGGTGGCGCTCGACCTGGCCCGGGACGTGATCGGGCACCTTTCACCGATTGGGTTTCACCTCCAGGTTTACGTGGACGACACCCTGTGCATGCCGCGCCTTACCCCGGAGGGAGAAAGGTACGCGCGGATTTCGCGCGTGACCCCGCGCGTGGTGGGGGACCTGCTCGGGTTCTTGCGGGTACCGCCGACAAAGATCGTGATGGTCGCGCCGGAAGAAGAAATAGACCGGCTTCTCCCGGAGCTGTTAACCCGTTACGCCGGGGTGCTGCACGTCAGCAAGTCCAAGCCCTATTTCTTGGAGTTTTCAGACCCCGGCGCAACGAAGGGAGAGGCGCTCAGGCGGGTGGCGGAGGAGTTCGGGATTTCACGGGGAGAGGTTATGGCCATCGGGGACAGTTACAACGACATTCCGATGCTCGAGTTTGCCGGCACAGCCGTGGTGATGGCAAATGCCAGGCCGGAAATAAAGGCCTGTGCCACGCACGTTACGGCGGCCAACGACGCGGACGGGGTGGCGCTTGCCATTGAAAGGTTCGTTTTGGGGAGGCGGTCTTGAGCCCGGGCCGTCAGAAAGGGAAAAGGTCCGGGGCCTGTCCGGCAAATTTTTCAGGGGAGTGGCGGATGTGAGCGATTACGTGGTGGGGGTGGATCTGGGCGGCACAAAGATCTACACCGCCCTGGCCACGCCGGACGGTGCGGTTCGGGCGGAAGTGAAGGTTCCCACGTACGCCGCGGAAGGTTACGAGCGGGTGCTGGGCCGGATTGTACAAACGGTACGCGAGGTCGAACACCAGGCCGGGATTTCAGGCAGGCTACTGCGTGTGGGGCTGGGCGCTCCCGGCCCTCTGGACGTTGAAAAGGGCGTGGTGCACGTCGCGCCCAACCTGGGCTGGCGGAACGTCCCGCTAAAAGCTTCGCTGGAAGCGTTGCTCGGGGTTCCCGTGTTTCTGGACAACGACGCCAACCTTGCGGCCTGGGGCGAGTTTGTCTACGGGGCGGGGAGGAAAGCGCAGCACCTGGTTTACATCACGGTGAGCACCGGGATCGGCGGAGGGTTGGTTTTCGGCGGGCGGCTTTACCGGGGGGCGAGCTACGGCGCCGGGGAAGTCGGTCACATCACCGTCCTGCCGGACGGGCCGGAATGCCACTGCGGCAACCGGGGCTGCCTGGAAGCGCTGGCTTCCGGGACGGCGGTGGCCCGGGAGGCCAGAGGACTTATCGCCCGCGGCGGGGGACGGGGCATCCTGGCCCTTGCCGGCGGCGCGGTAGAGGCGGTAACCGCGAAGACCGTCGGTGCCGCTGCCGCTCAGGGGGATGCCGAGGCGCGGGAATTGCTTGACGGCGCCGCCCGCTGGCTCGGGATCGGGGTGGCGGCGGTATTGAACCTGCTCAACCCGGAAGTGATCGTCCTGGGCGGCGGGATGATGCACAGCGCGCCGCTTTTCTGGGAAACGCTGCAGGAAGAGGTCAGGCGCCGGGCGTTCCAAAGCGCCTGGGAAGCAACACGCCTGGTAACGGCCGAACTGGGCGGGCGTTCGGGGGTGCTGGGGGCGGTGGCGTATGCTTTGCGGCCGGAATAAAGGGTCAGAAGTCAGAAGTCAGAAGGCCCCTTTTTATTCTGAATTCTGAATTCTGGATTCTGGATTCTGAATTCTTGACCGAATCAGCCTGACCTTTTAGTAGGGGGTAGGAGATGCACTTCGGCAAAGAGGCCTGGCGGACCTTTGAGCGGGGTTGCGAGCGGGAGTGGCTGGTGACCAACGGGATCGGCGGTTTTGCCGCGGGGACGCTCGTCGGGGCGAACACCCGCCGGTACCACGGACTGCTGGTCGCGGCGCTGAACCCTCCCCTCAGGCGGTTTCTACTGCTTGCCAAGCTGGACGAGCGGCTGGAAGCGGAGGGTCTTTACTACAACCTGGCCACCAACTGCACCGCCGGGGGGGTTACCGAAAGCGGTTTCGTCCATCTGCAGCGCGCAGTGGTGGATCCCTTCCCCGAATTCACCTATTCCTGCGGGCACGTCCTGTTGCGGAAACTCGTGTTTATGCCCTCCGGCACCAACGCCGTCGTGGTTCTGTACCGGATTTATAACGGCGGCGGCCGGGCGCGCCTCGTCCTGGTCCCGCTGGTGAACTGCCGGGATTATCACGGCAATACCTATCGAGGGGAAATAGAATTTCACCAGGAGCCGGTCGCAGGCGGTGTCCGGATCACCGGCCGCGAGGGGATCCCGCCGCTTTTGCTCCGGAGCAGTGCGGGACAGTATTTCAGCCACCCCGACTGGTTTTACGGGATGCGGTACCCGGCGGAGGAAGAGCGCGGGCTCAACCCGTGGGAAGACCACTTCCTTCCGGGCCGGTTCGAGGTGGAACTGCCTGCAGGGGAAGAGACGGTATTCGCGGTGGTGGCCGCGGCGGGAGCAGGGCCGGAACCCGGGGCGGCGGAGAAACTCCTGATAAAAGAGCGCCGGAGACTGGGTCGGTTGGTGCGGGCGGCGGGATTGAGGGATCCGTTTGCGCGGGCGCTGGTCCGGGCGTCGGATGCCTTCGTGGTCAGGCGCCGGGAGCCGGATAGCGCCACCGTTCTGGCCGGTTACCCCTGGTTCACCGACTGGGGGCGCGACACCATGATCGCCCTGCCGGGCCTAACGCTGGTCACCGGGCGGTACGCCGCGGCCCGGGAGATGCTTGCTTTTTTCGGCGCCCACGTGAAGGACGGCCTCCTGCCGAACCTGTTCCCTGACGGGGGCGGAGAACCGCTTTACAACACGGTGGACGCGGCGCTCTGGTACTTCCAGGCGGTTTACAAGTACCTGCAATATACCGAAGACGAGGAGTTTGTGTTCAGGACGGCGCTGCCCGTGCTGGACGCGATTTTGAAGCGTTACATTGAAGGAACTCATTTCGGCATCCGGATGGAGGAGGACGGCCTGATCACTGCCGGACACCCCGGAGTGCAGCTCACCTGGATGGACGCGAAGGTTGACGACTGGGTGGTCACGCCCCGGCACGGCAAGGCGGTGGAGATAAACGCCCTCTGGTATAACGCGGTCTGCATCCTGGAAAAACTTTGTGCCCGCTTCAAAACCGCTTTCCCTTACCCCGGGCTCCCGGAGCGGATCCGGCGGGGGTTTGCCGCCTTCTGGCACCCGGACGGGTACCTTTACGACGTGGTCCGGGAGGAGTGCAGGGACGCGAGCGTCCGGCCGAACCAGGTATTTGCCGTGAGCCTTCCCTACTCTCCCTTAAGCTTGGAGCAGGGCCGGGCGGTGGTGGGGCGGGTGGAGGCCGAGCTTTACACTCCCTACGGGCTGCGCTCCCTTTCGCCGCAGGATCCGGCTTATGAGGGGCGCTATTGCGGCGACCGGCGAAGCCGCGACGCGGCCTACCACCAGGGGACCGTCTGGAGTTGGCTGATCGGGCCCTTCGTCACCGCCTACCGCCGGGTGCACCGTACGGAGGCGGGCCGGGAGCGGGCGCGGGCGTTTCTGCTGCCCTTCCTGGATCACCTGGGCGACCACGGGGTCGGTTACGTTTCCGAAATCTTCGACGGGGACGAACCCCACTGGCCGCGGGGCTGCATCGCCCAGGCCTGGGGCGTGGCCGAGGTGCTGCGGGCGTATGTGGAGGAGGTACTCCGGGAGGATTGATTTTGTCGGAAAAGCGGGGGTGCCATTTTTGACGGCGGTCCGGGCATCCAGTCTGACAAACTGAATTAAGGAGGGAAAACGTTGGTAAATTTGAACGATGCCGGTGCACTGCGGACCTTGGATTCAACAGGGTTTTTCGAGGCGCTGGCCGGACTGGGCGAACAGTGCTTGAAGGCGTACGAAATAGGACGGAAAGCTGCGGTCCCGCGGCAGGCGGAGATCCGGAACATTATGGTAACCGGGCTGGGCGGTTCGGCCATCGGCGGGGACCTCCTGCGGGTTTACTGCCAGGAGCGTTTCGGAGTGCCGGTCGTGGTGAACCGCGACTACACACTGCCGGGTTTTGCCGGCGCCGGAACGCTGGTTTTTGCGGTGAGCTACTCGGGAAATACGGAGGAGACTTTGAGTGCGTACCACCAGGCGCGGGAAAAGGGGTGTCCGGTGGTTGCGCTGACTTCCGGCGGTAAACTGCAAGCCCTGGCGGCCGCAGACGGGGTGCCGGTGGTTCAGGTGCCCGCGGGCCTGGCGCCGCGTGCGGCAACCGGCTATCTTTTCTTGCCTATGCTTGCGGTTTTAGAGGGCCTTGGCATGCTGGCCGGGGTGGCGGATGAGGTAGCGGAACTGGCCCGCGAGCTTGAAGCTTACCGGGCAGCCTACGGGCTGGAAACGCCGGAGGAAAAAAACCCGGCAAAACAGCTGGCGCGCAACCTCAAGGGACGCATTCCCGTGGTCTGGGGCGCGAGCGGTACCACGGAGGTGGTGGCCCAGCGCTGGAAGGGGCAGATCAACGAAAACGCGAAGGCCCCGGCCTACTGGAACGTGTTCCCCGAACTGAATCACAACGAGGTGGTGGGTTTCGAGCAGCCGGCGGAACTCCTGCGGCAACTCTGGGTAGTGTTCCTGAGGGACAGAGGAGACCATCCGCGGGTGGGCTACCGGATGGAGATCACCCGGCAGATAATCGAGAAAAAGGTGGCGGGAGTCACCGAAGTCGTTTCCACGGGCACAGGCCTGCTGGCGCGGCTCTACTCGTTGATCTGCCTCGGAGACTGGACGAGTGTTTACCTGGCAGCACTGTACGGCATTGACCCGGGGCCGGTAAAAGTTAT
>JASEJH010000064.1:4475-7748 GCA_030016455.1 Thermoanaerobacteraceae bacterium | reverse complement strand
AAAGCCAGCAGAGTACCTACCAGCAGAGCACCTAAATGAAATAAATAAAGGATAGTAAAAACGTCGAGGGGTCGGCTTTCTGCCGGCCCCTTCAACATTCATTCGGTCCAAAACTCACCAGCCGCCGGTTTCTCCGCCGGGCGCGACCGGCAGTACCACCGTAAAGGTGCTCCCCTCGCCCGGGCGGCTCGTGACCTCTACCCGGCCGCCGTGCAGCTCCACGATTTGCTTTACAATCGCCAGGCCCAGGCCGCTGCCGCCGGCGTCGCGGGTGCGCGCCCGGTCCCCCCGGTAAAACTTCTCCCAGACATGCGGCAGTTCCTCCGGCGCAATCCCGGGGCCGGTATCGCGGACACTGAGCGCTACCCCTTCCGGCACCGGTGCCACCCGCAGCGTGACGCTTTTCCCCGCGGGGGTGAACCGGAAGGCGTTGTCGAGCAGGTTTACGACCACCTGTTCCAAGCGGTCGGGGTCACCGGACACCGGCGGTGCAGATGACACCGCGGTCTGAAAATCTATGCCGGAGGCGGCCGCCTGCGCTTTGAAGCGCGCTGCCGCCCGCGCCGCCACCTCACCCAGGTGCACCTTCTCCCGCCTGACGGTCAGCGCACCGGTTTCCAGCCGTCGCAGGTCAAGGAGTTCGTCTGTCAGGCGCCGGAGCCGTTCCGCTTCTTCCCGGATGGCGTTCAGGTATCCCTGCTGCTCCTCGTCCGTTACCATCCCGTCCAGGATGGCCTCCGTGTATCCCTGGATTACGCTGAGGGGTGTGCGCAGTTCGTGGGAAACGGCGGCCACAAAATCGCGCCGGGTCTGGTTCACTCGCTCCATTGCTGCCACCTGTTTTTCCAGTTCCCTGGCTAATTTATTCAGTGATTCCCCGAGGCGGGTCACCTCGTCCTCCCCGCGCAAAGCCACCCGGGCCGCATAATTCCCGGTGGCCATTGCCCGCGCAACCTGTTCCATCGCCACCAGCCGGCGCGAGAAATGCCGGGCGACAAAAAAGCTGAGGACCCCCGCCAGGGCTACACCGCCCAAAAGCGCCGCCGCAAGCACCACTACCAGACCCCTGACCCTTGCGGCCAGGGAGGCAAGCGGCGCGTAAACAAAAACGCCGCCTTCGACCCGGTCCCCGGCGCGAACCGGGACCCCCACCCAGAGCATCCGGACGTCCTGGAACAGCGGGTGCTCGCCCTGCCGTAAGACCGTTTCGCCGCCCAGTACCGCCTGCACGTCCTCCCCGTTTACCGACATCCCGTGGCGGATCTGCCCCCACCTTCCTCCTCCGCACCAGTGCTGCACCCGCCCGGCAGCGTCAACGATTAAGACGTTGGCCCGAAAGACCTGGCTCAGAAAGGCGACTCGCTCGCCCACTGCTTGCGGCGACACCCCGGCAACCAGTAAGTCCGCCAATTCCTTGGCCTCCGCGACCATCCGCCGGGCTTCAATCCGGTAGTAGCTCGCCTCCACCGCCCTGGTCTGGACCAGTCCGAGGATCCCCAGAACCAGGGCGATCAGGAGCACCATCGCCACCCAGAGTTTGACCGCAATGCTACGCATCCCGCACCTCGAGCTTGTAACCGACGCCCCAGACCGTCGTGATCAGCGGCGGCGCCCCCGCCCGGCCCAGCTTTTCCCTCAGGCGGGTGATGTGGGTGTCCACCGTCCGGGAGTCCCCGTAAAAATCATAGCCCCACACCAGATTCAGGAGTTCGTCGCGGCGGAAGGCCCGGCCCGGCGCCTTCACCAGCGCCAGTAAAAGGTCGAACTCCTTCGGGGTCAGGGCCACCGGTTCCCCCTTCACCGTCACCGTCCGCGCTTCAGGGTCCACTACGACGCCGGCGAAAGAAAGCTGCCGATCCGGCTCCGAAGCCTTCCTGACCCGCCGGAGCATAGCCTTTACCCGCGCCACCACCTCCCGGGGGCTGAAGGGCTTCACGATGTAATCGTCCGCTCCGAGTTCCAACCCCAACACCCGGTCAAATTCGTCCCCCCTGGCCGTAAGCATGATCACGGGGAGTTCCCATTCCTTCCGGATTTCCCGGCAAACCTCCCAGCCGTCTTTTCCCGGGAGCATCAGGTCGAGTACGATCAGGTCCCACGTGCCGCGGCGCACCTCCGCCAGCGCCTGCTCGCCGTCCGCCGCCTCGCCGACCACAAAACCTTCCGCGGCGAGGTACTTTCGCAACAATTTGCGGATCCGTGCTTCGTCGTCAACCACCAGGATGCGCACCGGCTCTGCTCTTTGGGACACTTTCCCAAGACCTCCTCAAAAGGATAAAAATATCCGCGCCCGGCCGGCCGGCACCGCGGAACGGATTCAAAACAACTTTAAAGTTATATTCCACTCATTACCCCTTATCCGCCAGGACCTGGACCAGTACCTTGCGCCGCCGGGGACCGTCGAACTCACAGAAAAAAACGCCCTGCCAGGTGCCTAAGACCAGCTTTCCGCCGCTCACCAGCAGGGGATGGGCCACCCCCATCAGGGACGACTTGATGTGCGCGGCCGCATTTCCCTCGGCGTGCCGGTAAGGGCCGCCAACGGGCACCAGTTCTTCAAGCTTGTGCAGAATGTCTTCGGCTACCGTGGGGTCGTAATTCTCATTGACGCAGATCCCGGCGGTGGTATGCGGGCAGTAAAGGTAGGCCACCCCTTCCGCAACCCCGCTTTCGCCCACTGCAGCCTGCACCGCTCCGGTGATATCCACGAACTCCTGCCGCTTGCGCGTAACGACTTCAATAGTCCTGATCATCGCACGCCCCCTCAAAACCTGAAAAGTTAACGCTACCGGGCAGCAATCCGTGCCCCCTGCTTCTGACTCCCGGCTCCTAACTTCCGCCCCCCAACCTCTTGCCTCCGACCTCCGTTACGGCAGGTACGGCGCGAATACCGGCAAAAGTTCCCGCAGGTCAAGACATTCCAGGCTCACGTGGGCGCGGGCGCAAATATCCGGCTCCGCGTTGACGGCAATCCCCAGCCCGACGCGCTCGAAAAGGGGTACGTCCCCGTGGCTATCGCCCACCGCCGCCGTTTCCAGGAGTGTAGCCCCGAACATCCTGCAGATTGCATTGAGATGCGCGGGTTTTCCGTCCCAGGGAACCCTGATCTGCACCCACCCGTCAACCACACCGCCGGTGAAACTGAGGCCGTTGGCGATCCAGACGTCAAAACCCAGCTCTTCCGCCACTCGCGCCGCGAGAATGTCGAGACCTGAAGAAAGGAGCGCCAGCCGCACCCCTTTTTCTTTCAGCGCTGCGACCGCCTCTTTGGCC
>JASEJH010000064.1:0-4465 GCA_030016455.1 Thermoanaerobacteraceae bacterium | reverse complement strand
TTTGGCCCCGGGGCGGTAAGGGATGCGCCCCACGATTTCCTGGATCTGCCCCCGCGGCACACCGCGCCAGGCACCGGCGTCCAGCCGGGCGAATTCCTCGTAGTTAATTTTACCCGCGAGAAAAGCGTCGAGGGAGTGTTTTCCGTGGTTTTCCCAGGTGCCGAGCGCCTCGTGAATATACTGCCAAACGCTCCGCACCGGGGTAAGCGTGCCGTCGAGGTCAAAGATCACGCCGCGCACGCGTTTTTCTGCCAAAACCGCCGTTGCCCCTTCGCCAGGCACAGAACTACCCCCCGAAATCTTGAGCTTCAACAACTTTTCCCCTATATCGTAACACAATCCGGCGGCACAGGGTAACCCCGATCAGAACTCCTATCCCGAGCAGGACCACCGTCGGCCCGGTGGGCAAATCCAGCAGATAGGAGAGATGAAGGCCACCCAAAACCAGCACCGCCCCCGTTGCAGCCGCGGTCCACAGGGCGCCGCCGAAACTCCTGTTAACCCCGGCCGCCACTAGCACCGGAATGACCACCAGCGCCCCGGCAAGAAGCACTCCCACCGCCCGGATCGCGATTGCGACGGTCAACGCCGCCACCACCATGAAAGCCGCGTTGATTACCGTCACCGACAAACCCGCCGCCCGCGCGTACTCCTCGTCGAAGGCCACGGCGAAAAGCCCCTTGTACAGGAGAATGACCGCCGCCACCGTCAGGGCGGCCAGGCCGGCGATGAGGTAAAGGTCCTCCGGACGGACGGTGAGGAGGCTGCCGAAAAGATACCCGGTCAGGTCCGCCCCGAACCCCCGGCTCTTGCTGACCAGGATAACCCCCAGGGCCAGTCCTCCGGCCATCGCCACCGCTAACAGGCTGTCGGCGAAAAAGCGCTGGCGCTGGCGCAGCCACTCCACCGCAAAGGCCGCCGCCACGACCACCGCGAGGGTGGTGACACCGGGCGCAACACCTAAAATGAGCCCGAGAGCCACACCGGTCAGGGAAATGTGCGCCAGCGCGTCGGCCAGAAAAGAAAACCGCCGCGCCACCAGGAAGACCCCGACAAGCGGGCAGGTAACACCGCAAAGCACGCCCGCCGCCATCGCTCGCAAAAAAAACCCGTACTGCCAGATTTCCATCCCTACCGCTCCCTGCTGTAGATCCTCCGCCGCCGGCTTTCGGTTCCCCGCCCCGGCACGTACACGGGCATCCCGTAAAGCGCCGAAAGCTTGCCGTTTTCCAAGCACTCCTGCGGCGGCCCGGTGAAGATGATCCGCCGGTTGAGACAGACCACCTGCTTCACCCGCCGGGAGACCGCCCCGATATCGTGCGTCACCAGTACCACCGTCAGGTCCCGTTCCCGGTTCAGCCGCTCCAGCAAGCCGTAAAAGGCTTCTTCGCCCGCCGCGTCGAGCCCCTCCGCCGCCTCGTCCAGCAGCAAGACCTCCGGTCCGGCCGCCAGCGCCCGGGCAATCGCCACCCGCTGCCGCTGCCCGCCGGAGAGCGCCTGAACCGGGCGGCAGGCCAGGTGTTCGAGCCCCAGCACCGCCAGCGCCTCCCTTACCGCTGCTTCGTCCTGCTTGCTTAGCCGCCCCCAGAATCCGACGCGCGCAAACCGGCCGGTGGCCGCAACCTCCCAAACCGTCGCCGGAAAAGCCCCGAAAGCTCCCGCCTTCTGCGGTACGTACCCGATACGGTACCGTTCCCGAAACCGCCCGGCCGGCACACCGAAAAGGCTCACCTGCCCGGCCGCAGGCGTGAGGAGGCCGAGAACCACTTTCAGGAGCGTGGTTTTTCCGGCGCCGTTCGGCCCGAGAATCGCCATGAAATCACCGCGTCTGACCTCAAGGCAGATCTCTTCCAGGACCGCGTTTCTTCCAAAGCCGAAACTTACTCCTTCGAGGCGGATCAGCGGTTCCGCCGTGCCAGACCCCTCACGGGGGCAGTGCCTTAGGCCCCTGAGCATCATTCCCCCTCCAAAGCCGTTATCAGTGCCGCCAGGTTATCCCGCATCACCGCGATGTAATCCTTTTTCCCGGCTCTTTCCTCAGGCGTCAGACCAGCCGCCGGGCTCAAGACAAGCGTTTCCACGCCGGCTTCCTGTGCCAGCGTTTCCGCCAACCGGGGACTGGCGGCCGTTTCAAAAAAGACGTATTTGACCCCGTGCTCCCGGACCAGCCCCACCAGTTCCGCCAGCCGCGCCGGCGAAGGCTCGGCCTGGGGCGAAAGCCCGGCCACCGGAATCTGCTTCAACCCGTAACGTGCCGCCAGGTAACCGAACGCCGCGTGGGAGGTCACGATTTCCCGCCGGGCAAACGCAGCCGCTGCCTCCCGGTAAGCCGTGTCCAGTTCTTCAAGCTGTGAAATATAGGCAGCCGCCCGTTTCTGGTAATACTCCGCTCCGGCCGGGTCGGCCTCGACCAGCGCCGCCGTGATCCGCTTGACATAATGTACCGCGCAAACGGGATCCAGCCAGGCGTGTGGGTCGTAAGCGCCATGCCCGGCGGTCTCGCCGTGGCCGTGCGTCTCCGCGTCAAACCGCAAGAGGGTCAGGCCCTGTGTGGCTTCTACCGCCGCACCCTTGAACTCCGGCAGAATCTGCTCGATCCACGGTTCAAGACCTGCACCGTTATAAACCAATACGTCGGCCTGCACCGCCCGCGCAATGTCCCGGGGCGTGGGTTCCCAGTCGTGCACGCTCACTCCGGGGGGAACCAGGCAGGTCACCGCCACCCTTTCGCCCCCGACCTTCCGGGTGAAATCGCAAAGCGGGTAAAAGGTGGCCATCACGTTCAGCCGTCCCGTACTCCGCGGACTGAATGCCGTTTCCCCGCTTCCGCTGCACCCGCCCAAAAGCAGCCCCCAGAGAACCGCAGCCGCAAACAGCAGGATCTTAACGCGCACAAGCTGCACCCCCGTCTACGCCTGCGCCTTCCGGCACTTCCCGCAGTAACCGAAAACGGCGAAGCTGTGTCCCCGGACGTCAAAATCCGGGTTTGCCGCCGCAATTTTCGCCAGGCAGTCGGCCGGACAAAACGGAAACGCAACCGCGCGGCCGCAGCCGAGGCAAACCAGGTGGTGCCGGTGCTCCCGGCACAGCTCGTAACGCCTTCCGCCGCCGGGGAAAACGGTCTCGTTGACCAAGCCGAGTTGTTTCAAGGTGTCAAGGGTCCGGTAAACCGTGCCCAGTCCCACATTTGGGAAACGCCTGTTTACCAGCATACCAAGCTCTTTCGCGCTGAGCGGTTGCTCTGCGGCGAGCAACACGCGCAAGATCTGCTGCCGCTGCGGCGTCAGCTTCAATCCTTTTTCCTTCAAACCCGTTAAGAGATCACTGAGGTTCAAAAGCGGATCCCCCCAATACAGAAGTCAGAAGCAGGAATTAGGTGGCGAATAAACATCTTGCTCTGGTAACAACGGGTGCTAAATGAGAATTCTTTTCAATTAATATGCTTTCTTTTCTCAAAAAAGTCAAGGGGATGACAGACAAGCCCGCCGTTTTGCCGGCAGTGGTTGGAGCAATTTCAAAAGAGGAGGGATCCTTAAACCCAGAGCCTGATTAACTCCGTCACAGCACCGGCGGGAGCCCTGCCGCGTTCCTCAGTCTGCCGCAGGAGCGTCCGGCAGGTAAACATCTTCGACGACACCGTACTTTTTCTTGTCGGCGTCCACGAAATGCCACCATTCGGTCGGAGAGGGAACAAAACCGTACTTGACCATCACCCGTTCCAGGTACCGGGCGTTGGCCGCCTGGACCGGGCTGACGTCACTGTAGTCGCGATCGGCCCTGGGACTGAAGTCATCGAACGCGCTGGGCATATCCAGCTCGCGGCCGGCGGCATCAATCAGGGTCAGGTCCACCGCGTACCCCCGGGAATGGGGCAAGAAGCCCGTATGCGGGTCGGCCACGAAGCGGCGGTCGGGAACGGCCTTCCACATCTCAAACTGCACCCGGGGCGGGCGGTACGCATCCCAGATCTTCAAGCGGTAGCCCCGCCCGGCCACTTCCGCGGCGACCAGTTTCAACTTGTCCGCAGTTCCTTTCCGTAGGTAGGCCACCGGCTCGTCGTACAGCTTTTTCCCGGTGAAATTGTCCGCGGTGCAGTAGATCAGCTCAACCTCCAGCGAGGGAATGTACTCCTTCAGGTTCACAAAGTCCGTCGGCCGGGCGGCCGGCCGAACTGGCTGCAAGCCTTTCTCGGCGGGTACCTCGCTCCGGTGCCCGCTGCCGTTCAAGAACAAGCCGCCCAGCAATACGACCAGGATCAGGGCCGGTGCCAATATCACCCTGCGCAAACTGAGCGAACCCCCAACGTCATTTAGAAAATTGTATTTTCACCCGCGGGTAAATAAAACCTGCTGGCAGTTTATCCCGGTAATCTTGCAGCAGGCTGAAAAGGAGTTTATTCGGACAGGTTTCTGGGCAGGACCTGGGGAGTGTCGTCTTTGAGCCTGGCCCGCTCGCGCATAGCAGC
>JASEJH010000063.1 GCA_030016455.1 Thermoanaerobacteraceae bacterium | reverse complement strand
GCCGCCGCCACACTTCCTGCCGTTTTTGCGGCGCCCGGCGGATAAAGCTGAGTTCGCCGGTCTGCTGCCCGAACTCGGCCAGCAGCTTTTCTCCCACCTCTTCGGCGAGCCGGTTCTTGTTCTTGCCTGCCGCCTCAATCCCCAAATCAGCGGCAACCGCCCGCAGCTTTTCCTCGTCCCGGATCTCAAAACCGGGCGCCTCTCCGCGCGCCGCCGCCAGCAAGGTAAAGACCACCTCCCGCGCGTGGTCGGAGTGGGCCGCCGTACCCGCAGCAATCATCCGGCCGAAGTTCCGGGCGGAGACCGTCTCTGCCGTGGCACCGCACACCCCGGCACCGAGGCCCGCGCCGTCGTCGGTTACGCGGCAGGGACCCATGTAACAGATCCGGCAGCAGGTCCCTCCGATCCCGTAAGGACAGGGTTTTTTCCCCTGCGCCCGGTGGAAAACCGTCTGCACTCCTTCCCGGGTGGTTTTAGCGATCATTTTCTGGCTCGCCGGACAATTGGTTAAGGCTTTCTCCCTCACTAAACACCCTGCCTCCTTAAAGCTTCGTTATTTCCACCGCTACGGGTTTGTTCGGCGCCTCCGGTATCAAAAGCGTATTTGTTTTCGCCGCAAAGGCCGGCATCGCCGCCACTCCCGGCGGCAGGCCCGAATCAATTCGCACCACCGCGGTGGCCCGCCCGTACGCCGTGGTTACGGCCACCGCCGTTCCTTCCTCCAGTCCCAGGCGTTCCGCATCCTCCGGCGCAAGGCCGACACAGTCCCCCCCAAAGCGGCAGAGGGCGCGAATTCCGCCGTGCAATGCCCAGGAGCCTTCGTAAAACCCAAACCTCGCCGCCAGGGGCACCAGCCGCAAAGACCCATCCGGCCCTGCTTCCGGCACCGCGTCCCCCACCGGCAAAAATGCCGGACGCGGCGTACCGCCGGCCTTTACCCCGTAACCCGGGGCAGCCGTTAGAATCTCGCTCTTCAACTGGCGCAGTACACCGTATCCCGCATCAAGCCTAACTTTCGACGCCAGCCAGCCGATAACCTCCCAGGCCGCAAGCGTTTTTGCCGGTAATACTTCCCGGAACTGGCGCACCTCTCCCTCCACGTTGATGCAGGTGCCTCCCGTCTCTGCCGTGGCGGCCAGCGGCAAAACGACATCTGCCATCCCCGCCGTCTCCGTCAGGAAAAGGTCCTGGACTACAAGAAACTCCAGCTTTTTCAGCCGCGCCGCCACCCGGTCGCAACCCGGGAAAGAAGCCACCGGGTTCTCGCCCAGGACGTAAAGCCCTCTAACCGGTGAGTCTTCGGCAAGCATCTCTTTCGCCGTAAGTCCCGGTATATCCGGTAACGTTGCCCCCCACAGCCTGGCAAATCTTGCCGTCACGCGGGGTCCGGTCTGCAAACCGGGTAAAGTTTCGGCAACCGCACCCATTCGCCAAATACCTTGGGCGTTCGTGAGCGAATGCCCCAAGAATAGCGCGTTTTTCAGCCGTCCCGTCAAAAGACACAGGTTGAGAGCCGCACGCCCGGTCTCCGGCGTTACCCCGTCAACGGCCAGCACCACGACGCCTTTCGCCTTCCGGTCGGCCCACAACTCCGCCGCTTTGGCGATCTCTTCCGCGCCCACTCCGGTCGGCACTGCCACCGCGGAGGCAAGTTCCTTCTTGAAAGCATTAAACTTCGCTACCCGCTGTCTGACCCGCCGCTCACCCACCTGCCGGAGAACGGCAGCCGCTAATTGCTGCAGCACCAAGTGTTCGGCGCCGGGAACCGGCCGCAGCCAGACCTGAGCCACCCGGGTGGGCCGCCCGGCGTAAAGGCCGAGGCAAACCACCTTCGCGCCCCGGTCGGCCGCCCGTTTGATCCGCCCCCAAACCGCGGGCACCCGCCGCCAGACATCCCCGATCACTAACAGCACGTCCGCCGCAGCAATATCTTCCAAGGAGGCGTAACCCTTCGGTCCGCCCAAAACCCCGTCGCACTCCCGCAGCAGATCGAGCCCGCTGAAACGCAGGCCGCTGTCCACGTTGCCGCTTTTGAGTGCCGCCCGGATGAATTTCTGGAACGCGTACGCCGCCTCGTTGGAAACCAGCGCGCCCACGATCCCGCCGACGCCCCGCGGCCCGTATTTATCCCTCAGTTCCCGAAAACGCCGTGCCGTCAGTTCCAATACTTCTTCCCACTCCGCCGGAACCAACTCCCCGTCTCTTCGCACGAGGGGCGTAGTCAGCCGCGCACCGCTGGTAAGGTAGCCGTAGCCAAACCGACCGCGGACGCAGAGGTAGTCCGCCGGCGCTTCCGTAGTAACCCTGACGATTTCGTCCTTTTTTAGGTTGTAGTACAACTCGCAGGCGCTGCCGCAGTAACCGCAATAGCTCCTTAACGGCGTAAACTCCCATTCCCGTCCCTTCCCGCGCCTGTTCTTCTCCATCAGCGCCGCGGTAGGGCAAACGCCGACACAGCTCCCGCAAAAATCGCACCCCGCCTCCTGCAGCGGTTTATCCAAGGCCGTGGAAACCCTGGTCTCAATCCCCCGCTTCATGAAGTCCAGGATGTCGCTGCCCTGCGTCCGGCATACCCGGATGCACCGCCCGCAAAGGATGCACAGGTTGTAGTTGCGGACGATAAAAGGGTTGCTTTCGTCAACGGGGTACCCGGGATCGCGCACCGGGAAGGAAGGCCGCTCAATTCCCAGCTCGTAGGCGTACTGCTGCAGCCTGCAACTGCCGCTCTTCTCGCAGCTCAGGCACAGCCCGGAGTGGCGCGAGAGCAAAAGCTCGACCACGAACCGTCTGGCCTCCCGGATCTCCTCGGTGTTGGTGTGGACGACCATTTCCGGGGCGACCTTCCGCATGCAGGAAACCACCAGGCCCTTGACCTTTTCAATCTGTACCAGGCAGATACGGCAGGCCCCTGTTCCCTTAAGCCCCGGGCAGTAACAGAGGTGCGGAATCTTGATTCCCGCCGTCTCTGCCGCGTGCAGGATGGTCGTGCCCCGGGGCACGGAGATTCCCTTGCCGTCAATGGTTAGCGTGACTAAATCGGCCAACTTCCTTCCCCCTTTTATTTAAACCACTTCGATGGCCTTATCTGCACAAACCTCAAGGCAGGCGCTGCACCGGGTACACTTCTCCTGGATGATTACGTACGGGTAATTGTCGGCCCGGTAGGGAACATATGGCTCCCCCACCACCGCCCCGGCCGGACAGACCTCCCGGCACCGGTCGCACTGGGTGCAGCGCTCCGGATTTATCTGGTAGCGTAGTATTTCCGTGCAAGAACGCTCCGGGCAGCGCTTGGCCTCCGCATGCAGGCTGAACGCTTCCCGGTAATCCTTGACCGCCTGAGAAAGGTTCGCCACCGCCTTCTGGCCGTGCTTGCACAGGGCAGTGACGTAAACCTCGGCGCAAATTCTTTCCAGTTGGTCAACGTCCGCCGCCGTGGCGTCGCCCCGCCGCAGCCGTTCGAGCACATCTATAATCATCGGCGCTGCCGCCATACAGGGGATGCAGCGCCCGCACAACTGCTCCTCGGTAAACTCCATGTACTCCTGATAGGCTCTCGTAACCGCACACAGCGCCTCGCTCATGTATTAACCGCCTCCTCCTGCAGCTCCGGTTCAACCCGGATGCAGCCGGTCGGGCAAACCGCCAGGCAGGTCCCGCACCGCTTGCAAAGAGCATTTTCAATAAAGAACCCGTCCCGGCGCTCGATGACCGCCCCATAGGGGCAACTGTGCCTGCAAAGCCCGCACAGGATACAATCCGGCCCGATAACGTAGGCCCCTAAAGTCGTACAGGCCCGTGCCGGGCAACCCCTATTCCGGATGTGGGCCTCGTACTCCGCACGGAAATAGCAGATGGTCGAAAGCACCGGGTTCGGTGCACTTTGTCCCAGACCACAAAGGGAGGTCTTCTTGATCATCCGTCCCAGCTCTTCGAGGCGCTCGATGTCGCCCTCCTGCCCCTGGCCGGCCACAATCCGGTCAAGGATCTGCAGCATTTCATAAGTCCCGATGCGGCACGGCGGGCACTTGCCGCATGATTCTTGCTGGGTAAAGGAGAGGAAAAACCGGGCGAATTCCACCATACAGTTCTTCTCGTCAACAACCACCATTCCGCCAGAACCCATCATTGAACCGAGCCGGGTGAGTGATTCAAAATCCACCGGGGTTTCAACGTGGGTCTCGGGGATGCACCCGCCGGAGGGACCGCCGGTCTGTACCGCCTTAAACTTCCCGTCTTCTAAAATGCCGCCGCCCACGTCGTAAACAACCCGGCGCAGGGTCATTCCCATCGGTACTTCGATGAGACCGGTATTTTTCACTTTTCCCGTGATACAAAAAGCCTTCGTTCCTTTGGAGGTCTCCGTGCCGTACTGCGCGTACCACTCCCCGCCGTTCAGGACGATCGCCGGGATATTCGCGAAAGTCTCTACATTATTAAGACAGGTCGGCAACCCCCATAACCCTTGTTCAACCGAACGCGGCGGCGTCACGCGTGGAGAGGGGCGCTTCCCTTCAATGGAAATCATCAGTGTGGTTGACTCGCCGCAAACAAAGGCCCCGGCCCCTTTCTTCAACTGGATATCGAAATCAAAACCGGTCCCTAAGATATTCCTACCCAAAAACCCATACTCCCGCGCTTGTTCCAGAGCAATCCCAAGCCGTTTCACCGCCAGGGGGTACTCTTCCCGGACGTAAATATATCCTTCCCTACAGTCCCCCACCGCGTAAGCACAGATGATCATCCCCTCGATCACCGCATGCGGGTCACCCTCCATCAAGCTCGCATCCATAAAAGCCCCGGGGTCACCCTCGTCGCCGTTACAGATGACAAACTTCCGGTCCCCTTTTACCCGCCGCGCGCTCTCCCACTTGACGCCCGTAGGAAAGCCAGCGCCGCCGCGACCCCGGAGACCCGACTTTTTGACCTCTGCGATAACCTCTTCCGGAGTCATCTCCGTTAGCGCCCTGGACAGCGCGAGGTATCCTCCTATGGAGATATAATCCTCAATATCCATTGGATTGATCTGACCCAGGTTCCGCAGGGCTATTTTAACCTGGTGCTGGAAAAACGGCATTTCCCCGGCGTAGCGGCAAATGGTTCCGGTATCCGGATTGCGGTAAAAGTGCTGGATGAGCTCACCACCCCGCTTCACCACAATATCCACCACCTTCGCCACGTCGAAGGCCATAACCTTATTCAAAAAGAGGCTCCGCGGTTCAATGGTCACTATCGGTGCTCCCTGGCAGTAACCCTGGCAGCCGGTCGGAATAACCTTCGCCTCCACTCCCTGGCGGTCGACCTCCAGGCTAAAAGCATGAAAAACATCCTCCGCTCCAGCGGCCAAACAACCGTTTCCCATACAAACCTTTACCACGCACCCGGCACCGGCCCGCCGCGCCGCCAGATCCTTATACAAGACCTCCAACATCATCCTGCTGCTAATCCTGGCCACCATTCCCACTCCTTTTCAAGGTGGCTATAACCTTGTCCGGGTTCAGCACCGTCTGCGGCTTTTCGTTCACGACCACTACCGGCGCCAAAGCACAACACCCTACGCAGTTAACCGTTTCAAGGGTAAACTTAAGGTCGGGCGAAGTCTCGCCACTTTTCAGACCCAGCCCCTCTTCGAGCTTTCCCAGAACCCTTCCGGAGCCCCGAACGTGGCAGGCCGTACCCCGACACACCCGAACGATGGTCTTCCCGCGGGGCACAAAGTAAAACCGCGAATAGAACGAAGCCACACCGTAAATCTCTGCCAGGGAAATCCCCAACTCTTCGGAAACAACTCTAACCGCTTCTTCTGGCAGATACCCAAATTCGCCCTGGATGTCTTGAAGAACGTGAATCAGCACTCCTTCTTTTCCCTTATAATTACTGACGATCTCTTGCGCCCGTTCCGCCACGCTGGTCATTTAACTTACTCGCTCCTTATCTAGCATCTCCTTTATCCCGGCTACCGCCGCTACAAATTCAACCCCCAAATCACCCTCACCCCGGTAGGCCGCCCGGTCAAAGGGAAGCAGCGCCAGAACCCGCCCGGGAAAAGCCGTCCGCACCAGCGCACCGTCTTCCGGAGACTGGATCTTGTTCCCTACAACCGCCACCCGGGGGATCCCGAGGTCCGCCGCCAGCCCCTCCACCAGCCGCCCGGTGTGGATGCTGCGCTGGTTGGGTTCCGCCACTACCAGCAGGACATCTACCCCCCGGGCCGTGCCGCGGGAAAGGTGCTCAATCCCCGCCGGCATATCCATCACCACCACCTCGTCCCGTTCCAGGAGCAGGGCGGTGAGGACGGCGTTCAAAAACGCGTTCTCCCGGCAGTAACAGCTGGTGCCCCCTTTTTTTAACTCCCCCATCCGGATCAACAGGATGTTGCCGAGGCGGAAGCAAAACTCGTCGAGCACTTCGCCGAGGGGCGGGTTTAAGGCAAAAAACTCCCCTTCGCCCCCCATTACCCGCCGCATCTGCTCCCTGAGGTCCACGACCGGACGGATCTCCACCGCCGTTTCGGGCGGAATCCCCAGGGCCAGCGCCAGCGAGGCGTCCGGATCGGCGTCCACGGCGTAAACCCGCCGGTGGGTCGCAGCGTACGCGCGGATAAGCGCTGCCGCCAATGTGGTTTTGCCCGCGCCACCCTTCCCCGATACCGCTATCTTGACGCCGCCCACGATTAACCTCGCCGTCGCCTCCAATGTTAATTACCAATTATAAGCCATGAACTTTCAAAGTGTAAACAACTCCGGCTCCAAACGGCCAAATTTAACCTCCCAAGCGCAAAAAATCGAACCCACCGGTTGTTAACGTACAAAAACAAAAAAACGCGCGGCGCCTTCCTTAATCCGCGCGCGTTTTGAAAGCCGGATCCGGCCGGCTGTTTTCCGCTATTTAAACCGGGCGCCCGCACACCTTATGCCGGTAACCGCCCTTAGAAAAACCGGAACCGTCACGTGCGGGACCGCAGGAGCCGTTCCTTTAAAAAAATTGCCGGTGATGTATAAATCTTTCGCCAGCCGGGAACAATGCAAATAGCTCCGCTATAAAACTCTATCTCTCCCCATCCAGCGGTATCCGCTGGACTCTTTTTTTGCTTGACGCGCGGCGTTTGCTTCCGCTATAATTAAATTTGCGCCGGCTCGGGATGTGGCGCAGCTTGGTTCAGCGCGCGTGCCTTGGGAGCACGAGGCCGGGGGTTCAAGTCCCCCCATCCCGACCATCTCGGTAGTCAGTAGTCAGTAGTCAGACGTCAGCCGTCAGAAAATCAGAAAACAAGAGTGGGAATTTGCTTTGCAAATCCCTACAAACAGGTCTGACGACCGACGACCAACGTCCGACGACCGATACGGAGGGGTACCCGAGTGGCCAAAGGGGGCAGACTGTAAATCTGCTGGCTGACGCCTTCGCTGGTTCGAATCCAGCCCCCTCCACCATTTTAGAAGTCAGAGGTTAGAGGTTGGAGGTTAGAAAGCCTTTAAGGATGGATTTCGCCTAGCGAATTCCTACAAGTGTCCAACATCCAACCTCCGGCATCCAACATCCAAAACGGGCCACTAGCTCAATTGGTAGAGCAGGCGACTCTTAATCGTCTGGTTGGGGGTTCGAGTCCCTCGTGGCCCACCAGTTTCAAGACCTGACGTAGCCGGTTGCTAACGCATTTTGCAAACGCAACCGGTATTTTTCTCTCTGTCTTGCCCCAGGAAAAATTATTCCACTGTCGGGTAAGCCTTGAAAAATGGGTATCGGGTTGCGGCAAAAACGAAAAGTGGGTACTCGCGGAGCCAGTGGATCAAGCAGAAAGCGACGGAAGTGGCAGCCAGGCCGGCCAGGACATGGGGACCGGTGCTCATCTTCCGGCGGCTGTGGGTTGAACTTGGGCTCAAGGCTACGGCAGTTCTCACC
>JASEJH010000062.1 GCA_030016455.1 Thermoanaerobacteraceae bacterium | reverse complement strand
CTCGACGAGCAGGTCGCCCGCCTTTCCGCTCCCGGCTCCGGGGCGGCCCGGATGGCGTCCTTCCGCCGGGCTTCCACCCTCCCCGGCTCGCTGGGGAGGCACGGCCATCCTTTTTCCCCTTCACGGCCTTTCTTATCTGTTTTTACCATGCGCAACCCTTTAAGTCAATAAGCCAGTATTTTTTTAAACCGTGCTCCGGAGCGCTTCGGCGATCTGCCCGGCCACCTTTCTGCCGGAAAGGACCATCCCCCCAAAAACAGGGCCCATCCGGTAGCCACCCGCCACGGCGTTGGCCGCCATCCCGGCGACGTAAAGCCCGGGGTAGACTTCACCGGTGTGCTCCAGGATCTGCCTTTCACCGATCTCGGCCCAGAGGGACCTCTCGCCGCGGACCCCCCCGCCGGGTACCCTGAGCGCAACGCCGTCTTTCTCCGCCAGAATGCGCACCACCTGCGCATCGTGTCCGGTGGCGTCCAGCACACAGCGGCACCGGACAGCCAGCGGGTCAATGTGGAGCCCGGCCATCCCGACCGCGGTCCAGTTCAGCACCAGTCCCGCCACCACTTCTTCGCGCAGGACCACGTCTTCCACCGTAACCAGGTTCATGATCAGCGCCCCGGCCCGGCAGGCGGCGTAAGTAAACCCTGCAACTGCTTCTACTGCGTGCGCGGTATAGTAACCGGGCTCAAACTCCTCAAAGCGGATCCCGACCTCTTCAAAAACCCCGCGGGCCGCTTCCTGAAAGACGATCCGGTTAAACATCATCGCCCCGCCCCACATCCCGCCGCCCACGCTCAACCGCCGCTCGAAAACCACAGTCCTAAACCCGTCCCGCGCCAGGTAGAATGCGGCCGACAGTCCGGAGGGCCCGGCACCGACCACCGCCACGTCGAACTCAAGCAGGGAAAGCAGGTCCTGGTGGTAGCGGGTGATAATCGCCCGGGAAATGGCCCGTTCGTCAAGTTCAGGAATTTGCTTCTCCAACAGGTTTACTCCTCTCTGCGGTAAGCACCGTTACCAATTTATTATATCCCGGCGGGCGGAGACGTCAAGGGATGAAAACAGACCCGGGGTGCTCCCGGGGGCGGCTGCAAACCGGCTTTTCCCAGGGTTAAACAAACCCCCGGCCTCCAAAATATATATTTAAGGTATGGGTAGACAAAAGCTTTCTGCATTTACGATTGCCGCTACCTACATCGGCACGGTGGTGGGAGCCGGATTTGCTTCCGGGCAGGAAGTGCTCCAGTTTTTCACCCTTTTCGGCCTGAAAAGCATCCTGGCCCTGATCCTCGCCGGGTTGCTTTTCGTTTTTTTCGGTCGCGCCGTACTCGACCTCGGGCACCGCCTGCGCGCGCGGTCGTACGTCGCCATCGTCCAAAAGGCCGGCGGCCCTTATCTCGGCAGGGTGATCGACGGCGTCATCACCTTTTTCCTTTTTGGTGCTTTAACGGCGATGGCGGCCGGCGCCGGCGCGATCTTTGCCGAACAGTTCGGCCTTTCCAAGATCCTGGGCAGCATCCTGATCGTGGCGGCCTCCCTGATTACGGTCCTCTTGGGTTTCTACGGCGTGGTCGTTTCGATCAGCTTCATGGTCCCAATCCTGCTGGTCTCCGTCCTCGGTTTAAGCGTGGCGGCCCTGGCCAGCATCCCGCCCGACCCTACGGTGATTAAGCTTTGGGCCCAGGAGGCCGACCCGGCCATTCCCGTCTGGCCGCTGTCGGCCCTAGCCTACGTCTCCTACAACCTCGTGCTGTCGGTCTGCATCCTGGCACCGCTCGGCGCTACAGCAGCCGGCACTGCGGCCATCAGGAAGGGTGCTCTTTTGGGCGGCCTGGGCCTTTTTCTGGGAGCGACGGCCATCAACCTGGCGATCCTGACCGTCCCTTTTGAAGCCGCCACCTTCGAGATCCCGATGGTTTACATCGCCGGCCGGTTTTCTCCGCTGGTGCAGGCAGGCTACGGTCTGGTCCTGCTGGCCGAGATCTACACTACGGCGGTGGCCAACCTTTACGGCTTCACGGCGCGCGTGGCAGACCCCGACACCGCCCGGTTTCGGCAGGTGGCGGTGCTGGTCGCCGCCGCGGCTTTCCTGGCCAGTTTGCTGGGGTTCTCCCTCCTGGTCCGCTACCTGTACGCGGCGGTGGGCGTGGCCGGTTTCCTCCTGCTCGGCGGGCTCACCTACGGGTACCTGCGGGAGAGGGGACTGGCGCCGATCCTTGCCCCGGCGCAAAAGCGCAATAAGATTTGATCTTCTCTTTTTCCCCCTGAAGGTTTGCCCTCCGACAGGTTATGGGGTATAATTCGGAAGGAAATCCAGGCACAAAACACAGGAAGAAACGGAGGCAAACCTATTTTTGCGGCGCTTTTGGCTTTCGGCTTCGCTGTCCCTCGTGGCGGACCAGGCCTCTAAACTGCTGGTGCTCAAGTTCTTATCCCACCCCGTGACAGTCCTGCCGGGTCTGTTAACCTTCCGCTACGTGGACAACCCGGGGGCAGCCTTCGGTTTTTTTGCCCACCAGAGGCCGTTTTTAGTGCTGGCCGGCCTGGCGCTGGGAATCATCGTCCTGGCCGGGTACCGGAAGCTGAAAGCGGCCTCGGCCTGCTGGCGCCTCGGAGCCGGACTTATGCTTGGCGGAACCCTGGGCAACCTCTGCGACCGGTTGCGGACCGGCGCGGTGGTGGATTTTATCGACCTGGGCTTCTGGCCGGTTTTCAACCTGGCTGATGCGGCTATCGTCTGCGGAGCAGCGGTTATCGTCCTGGGGATGCTGAAGGAGCGGCAGCCTTGACACTACTGGAACGGTTGGTGGTGGAGGAAGAGGACGCCGGAAGCCGGCTGGATCTTTATCTGGCGCGGGAACTCCCGTTTATCAGCCGCTCCAGACTGCAACGGCTGATCAACGAGAAGCAAGTCCTGGTGAACAACTGCGGCACCCGGCCCAGCTACCGCACCCGGGCGGGAGACGAAATCCGGGTCAACCTGCCGCCGGCCGAGGTCCCGCAGATCGAGCCGGAACCGATCCCCCTGGATGTCGTTTACGAGGACCGTGACCTGCTCGTGGTCAACAAACCCCGCGGAATGGTCGTCCACCCCGGAGCGGGCCACCACCGGGGAACCCTGGTCAACGCGCTGCTGTACCACTGCGGCGATCTTTCGGGGATCAACGGGGTTTTGCGCCCGGGGATCGTCCACCGCCTGGACAAGGACACCTCCGGGCTCCTGATGGTAGCCAAGAACGACGCTGCGCACCTCGCTCTGGCTGCACAATTAAAAGCGCGGCAGGTGCGGCGCGAATACCTCGCCCTGGTCCACGGCCGGGTGAAGGACGAAGCCGGCACGGTTGCAGCGCCGGTCGGGCGACACCCGCGGGACCGCCAGAAGATGGCCGTCACCCCGCGGGGCCGTCCCGCGGTAACGCATTACACCGTAGCCGAACGTTTTCCCGACTACACGCTGCTGCGGCTGCGCCTCGACACCGGGCGCACCCACCAGATCCGCGTGCATCTCGCCCATATCGGTTACCCGGTGGTCGGCGACCCAAAGTACGGGCGGGGAAGGCCGCGCCTGGGGCTGGACGGGCAGTTCCTGCACGCCGGGGTCCTTGGTTTCACCCACCCTGCATCGGGTGAGTTCCTCAGTTTTGAGGCTCCGCTCCCGCCGGAGCTCGAGGCCGTACTGGCCAAACTGCGCCTGAAAGGCGGTGGAGCAAACCCCGCCAAAGACGTAACTTAACCGGAGGTGCAGCTGGTCTTGGACCCCGCTTCCGGGAAAATCATCTCCAGGGTGTCGCCCCGCAACCCCCGGCGCATCGCTTCCAGGGCAAGCACGTCGCCGGGCGGGATATTGCCCAGATTTGCGTCGGGGCCGAAGCGCCCGATAAACTCCACCTGCTGCATCTTCCGCGGCGTCTCCCAGATGATCGCATCCGGATCCTTAACGGCCGCGAGAAAGGCCTGGTAAAATCCTTCCTTGACCCGTCCCTGGGCGTCGTAAAGCCCGGTCTGGCACCCGTCTTCCCGCCCCTCGACGATTACCCACTGGGCGCCGGCGCCCCGGTCGGCAACGGCCTGGCGCGCCATTTCCAACGGGTTGAGGCAGGCGAAGGGGTTTTTCTTCCCCACCTCGGCGAGTACCGTAAACCCGGCGTCCAGGGCCAGTTTGATCGCGTAATCCTTCGTTTCCCGATCCAGGGACAGGCTGCCTTCGGAAACCTCTACCGCGGTAAAGCCGACTTCCCGCAGCTGCCTCAGACACAACGGCAGTTTGCCGCGCGCGATTGCTATTTCCAGAAAAGTTCCCCCCGGATAAATCTGCACCTGGTAAGAGCGCACGAGTTCTACCTTGGCGGCAAGCATAGCGGGGTTGTAAAGGATTACGGTGCCGAACCCGAGCTTCAGGAAATCGATGTACGGGCCGGCCAGATCAAGGAGATCCCGCACCTCCAAGAGACCCAGCCCTTTATCCAAAACCATGGTGATACCCGTTTTTCGAGGACGGCCCAGGCTCCGGTTGCCCGGCGGAGGGCCGACAATATCCTGCCAGATATCCATTTTATCCCAACTCCTCCCAGCTCCACTGCCAAAGACAGCTCCCGCGTCCAATTTATGCACCGGACAGAGCCAGGGTGTGTCGTCCGCGTCCTTACGACTTTTGTTTTCTGCTTTTTACTTCGACCGGGCTGGTGATCACGCCGCCGCGGATGAAAAGCAGGGTCAAGAGCGCGGTCAGGCCCGCAAGGGCAGCCGCCACCGTAAAAGTGGTTTGCACTGAAAGGGAAAGCAGGAGAGCAAAAAAGGGCGGCCCTATGGCTACGCCCAAAAAACGCACCCCGCCGTAAAAGGCGGTAACGATGCCCCGGGCATCCGGGCCGATGCACGAGGTCACAAGCGTGTTTAAACAGGGCAAGGCCACGCCGGCCCCGATGCCGGCAAGGCTGGTCCCGGCAAAAAACAGAACGGTGCCGCAAACGAAGATGAAGGAAGCCAAAGCGCCGGCCAGCAACAAGAGACCGGCGGTCACCACGGCCGGCATCAGGTTGAGGCGCTTCTTGATCACCCTCCCGGTAACGTAGGAAGCGGCGGACATGAAGGCGACCGGCACCGCAAGCAGGAATCCCTTGGGCACGCCGTCAACCCCCAGGGAGGTTTCGATGTGTTCGGAGAGGAAGAAAAGAAGCCCGAAGAGGATTAAAAGGACGGTCATTCCGGCGAAGAAAGCACCGGTGAGGCTCAACCCCTTCCGGTTCACAAGGGCCGCAAGGACAAGCAAGTAGCCCCGCAGGCTCGGCGGTTGCCGTTGCGCCGCCGGTTCGGAAACTAAAAACAGCACCGCCAGCAGTACGGGAAGTACAAGAAGCGGAAAGACGAAGAAGGGGTAAAACCAGCCGGCGATACCGACGGCGGCACCAAGGACGGGGCTGAGGATCTTCCCGGTCCCGTTTGAGGCTTCCAAAACACCGAGAGCACGGCTGCGCCCGCCCCCGCCAAAAAGGTCGCCCACCAGCGCCATCGCCACCGGTGCGGTCCCCGCGGCGCCAATTCCCTGAAAAACCCGGCTGAGCAAAAGGTAAGGGAAGCCCTGCTCCTTCAGAAGCAGCCAGCTCAAGCCGGCGGCCAGTCCGCCGAGAGCATAAAGCCCCAGGGCGGGCAAAAGTACAGTCCGGCGGCCGAAACGGTCGGCCAAAAACCCGGTAAACAGAATGCTGAAACCTGCGGGCACGGAAAAAAGGGTGATCACCAGTCCCGTCTGAAAAGCAGAGATGCCGAAAGCCTTCTTCATCGCCGGCAGCACCGGGATCAGCATGGAGTTTCCCAGCACCATGACCAGCGGCACCCCGGCCAAAGCCCAGAGGCAGGTCTTTTTCATCATCTTCTATTTTTTCGCGTTGTGAGGAGCATATGCGTGAGAAGCCGATCATAACTTTGAAGCAGATTCTCGCCTGACGTTTGGCTCTTGAGGATTCAAGAAAGGTGTAAACCCTAAGGTGCCGCCGAAAGATTCTTCCGGGGTTTGGGATCTATGTGCAAAACTCTAATTTCTCGAAAGCAGGCTCTGTCTATTCATAGATCATAGACGGTAAGCTTTGGCAGAAAGGTAGAGACCGCGAAAAACAAGCATGGCATTTTGGAAGTTGGAGACCGGAGGTTGGATGTTGGAGTTTATTGAGGGAATTCGCTTTGCGAATTCCTACAAAAGATCTGACCTCTAACTTCTGGCCTCTAACCTCTAAAATGGTACGTGAGCACCCGGACCCGACCGGCCAGGCATTGTCCAGGCGAAGTTTTGCAGCAGTCTCCTGGGGTCCGACTTCTGATCGGGAGGTAATAAGTTTGTTCACGGTTTACGACCCCGTGGTCTGGGGAATGGCGGGGGTACGCTTCTTTTCCTCCACGGTTGAGTTTACCGCCGCCGTCCTGATGCTCTACTACGGGAGGGCCGAAACCGCCCTGAAAATCAACGCGGTCCTCAGCGTTATCGGTCCGGTAATCCTCTGCACGGTTACCCTGCTGGGGCTCTGCGGCCTGGCCGGACGGCTTTTGCCCGCAGGTTTCCTTGCCATCCTCGGGGGAGTGACCCTGATTTTTTACGGCCTGAAACAGCTGCGGTGACGGTCTTCGCCGTCTCTGCTACAACCCTGTTTCAAACGGCTTGTTCCGGTGATTCCTGCCGAAACGCAGCTTTCCAAGCCCCTCCGGAAACAGGTGCCTTTTCAAGACCACCTCCAGTTCCGACGCGTCCGGAAGGCGCGTGAGGCGGCCGTTTTCGGCCAGGCTAATCCGGCCCGTTTCCTCGGAAACCACCACCACCAGCGCGTCGGTCTGCTCGCTCAAACCCACCGCCGCCCGGTGCCGGGCACCCAGGTCCGGCGGTACGGTATGCTGGGCGGCCAGCGGGAGGAAGCACGCAGCCGCTACGATCCGGTCACCGGCGATGAGTACCGCCCCGTCGTGAAGAGCGGTATGCGGCTCGAAAATTGAAAGCAGCAGCTCGCGGGAAACCAGCGCGTCCAGCATTACGCCGATTTCCATATACTCTCTGAGTCCCGTCCGCCGTTCAAACGCGATCAGCGCCCCGGTGCGCGTACGCGAAAGTCCCGCCGCAGCAGCCGCAACTTCCTGCACCAACCGCCGCCTGGTGTCCGCGGAAACCACCCGCAGAAAAGGCGCTCCCTGTCCCAGTTTTTCGAGCACCCGTCTGATTTCGGGCTGAAAGATGATCGGAACCGCCACAAAGGCCATCGTCCAAACCTTCTCCAGCGTCCACTTTAAAAGGTGAAGCTGCAGCTTGTATGCGACCACCGTCAGCACCGCCAGGACGAGCAAGCCTTTCAAAAGCTGCACCGCCCGGGTGCCGCGAATCAACCGCCAGACCGCGTAGGCCACGATTCCCACCAGCACCACGTCAACGAAGTCCAGGATCAGGCGGGGTGAAAGCTCCAGGAAAGGCATGATTTTCATCTTCCACTTTCTTTCCCGGTCAGAATAAAAGGGTGCTCCCTTTATGGTTCGCGGCCGCGCGCCGGTTTCCTTCCGGGAAATAAAGTGAAACGGAGCCCCAATCGAGTAGGAGGGGGCGGTTAGCCCCCGTCCTCTCACACCACCCGGCATGCGGGTCCGCACCGGGCGGTTCGCCAAGCTTGACGAATGCTACGGTAGCGTGCGGTCAAACTCACCAGGCCCTGGGCTTCCCAGTGAGTATTGCCCAGGGCTCTATTCATCGGCCCGTGGGCCATCCGCCATGGTCCCTTACGGGAGTTGGCGAACTCATGTACAACCCATTCTGGTAAGCCTAAGGCGCGCAGTTCGCGGTAGCGGGTGCGGACTCGCTTCCATTGCTTCCAGAGGCACATCCGCAGGCGGCGTCTCATCCAGCCCTCGATACTCTCGAAGACGCTGGGTGTTTCAGCCAGGGCAAAGTACCCTATCCATCCGCCTATGTAGGCGTTAATCCGCTTAATCCGCTCTTCCATGCTAACGGGTTTGCTCCGGGAAGTGA
>JASEJH010000061.1 GCA_030016455.1 Thermoanaerobacteraceae bacterium | reverse complement strand
ATTCCCAACGTCGGGGAGGACGTCTTAAAAGACCTTGACGAAAGGGGGATTATCCGCATCGGTGCCGAGGTGCGCACCGGCGACATCCTGGTGGGAAAGGTGACGCCGAAAGGAGAAACCGAACTCACGGCGGAGGAGCGGCTGCTCCGGGCGATCTTTGGTGAGAAGGCCCGCGAGGTCCGCGACACCTCGCTCCGGGTTCCCCACGGGGAGTCCGGCAAGGTGGTGGACATCAAGGTTTTCGCCCGGAGTAAGGGCGACGAACTGCCCCCCGGGGTGAACCAGTTGGTCCGGGTTTACGTGGCGCAGAAGCGCAAGATCTCGGTTGGCGACAAGATGGCCGGCCGCCACGGAAACAAGGGTGTTATCGCCCGCATCCTGCCGGAAGAGGACATGCCGTTTCTGGCCGACGGGACACCGGTGGAAATCGTCCTGAACCCCCTGGGAGTTCCTTCGCGAATGAACCTGGGACAGGTTCTGGAGACACACCTGGGTTGGGCGGCAAAAACCCTGGGTATCAAGGTCACCAGTCCTGTCTTCAACGGTGCCCGGGAGGAGGACATTATCGAGACGCTGCGCCTGGCGGGCTTACCCGAGAACGGCAAGGCGGTCCTTTACGACGGCCGGACAGGCGAACCCTTTGACGCCCCGGTTACTGTGGGGTACATCTACATGCTGAAGCTGGCGCACCTGGTGGACGATAAAATCCACGCGCGCTCGACCGGCCCGTACTCGCTGGTAACGCAGCAGCCGCTCGGCGGCAAGGCGCAGTTCGGCGGCCAGCGGTTTGGCGAGATGGAGGTGTGGGCGCTCGAAGCCTACGGTGCTTCCTATACCCTGCAGGAGATGCTCACCGTCAAATCGGACGACGTTGTCGGGCGGGTGAAAACCTACGAGGCCATTGTCAAGGGTGAGAACGTGCCCGAGCCCGGCGTGCCGGAATCCTTCAAGGTGTTGATCAAGGAGTTGCAGAGTCTGGGGCTGGACGTCAAGGTCCTGGCGGAGGACCGGAAGGAGATCGACATCAAGGAGACCGAGGACGACATCGTGGAAACGGCGCGCGAGCTTGATTTCGACATGAAGTACATCCCGCCTGCTACCTTGACGAAGGCGGTGGGTGGCGAAGAATTTGGCGAGGATCATGATGAAGGCGAGGAAGACGCCTTTGCTGATTCCGAGGAGCTTCTGAACGAGGACGAAGAAGTTGAAGAAGCGTAAAGGGGGAAGCTTGTGTTAGAGTTAAACTCCTTTGACCGGATTCAAATCGGTCTGGCTTCGCCGGAACAGATCCGCGCGTGGTCGTACGGCGAGGTAAAAAAACCGGAAACCATCAACTACCGGACGTTGAAACCCGAACGGGACGGGCTCTTTTGCGAGCGCATTTTCGGCCCCACGCGGGACTGGGAGTGTTACTGCGGTAAGTACAAGCGGGTGCGGTATAAGGGAGTCATCTGCGACCGCTGCGGCGTGGAAGTAACCCGGGCGAAAGTGCGCCGGGAGCGGCTCGGCCACATCGAACTGGCTGCTCCCGTCTCCCACATCTGGTATTTCAAGGGAATACCGAGCCGCATGGGGCTGCTGCTCGACATGTCGCCCAGGGCACTGGAAAAGGTGCTGTATTTTGTTTCTTACCTGGTGACTGACCCCGGGGACAGCCCTTTAGTCAAAAAGCAGCTCTTGAGCGACAGCGAGTACCGTGAGTACAAGGAAAAGTACGGCGACGCCTTTAAAGCGGGAATGGGAGCCGAGGTCATCAAGGAGTTGCTGCAGGAAATAGACCTGGACGAACTCGGGGCGGAACTCCGGCGGGAAATCCGGGAAACCACCGGGCAGCGTCGGGTGCGGGCCATCCGCCGCCTGGAGGTGGTCGAGGCTTTCCGGAAGTCCGGAAACCGTCCAGAGTGGATGATCCTGGACGTCATCCCGGTGATTCCGCCGGAACTGCGGCCGATGGTGCAGCTCGACGGCGGCCGGTTTGCAACTTCCGACCTCAACGACCTTTACCGGCGGGTTATCAACCGCAACAACCGCCTGAAAAGACTGCTGGAGCTCGGGGCACCGGACATTATTGTCCGGAACGAAAAGCGGATGCTCCAGGAGGCGGTGGACGCCCTGATTGACAACGGGCGGCGGGGCAGGCCGGTGACCGGCCCGGGCAACCGGCCGCTGAAGTCGCTGAGCGACATGCTGAAAGGAAAACAGGGACGTTTCCGCCAAAACCTTTTGGGCAAGCGGGTGGACTACTCCGGCCGTTCGGTGATTGTCGTCGGCCCGAAGTTGAAGCTGCACCAGTGCGGGTTGCCGCGCGAAATGGCGCTTGAGCTTTTCAAGCCCTTTGTGATGAAAAAACTCGTAAACAACGGCCACGCCCACAACATTAAGAGCGCGAAGCGAATGGTGGAGCGGATGCGGCCGGAGGTCTGGGACGTTCTGGAGGAAGTGATCAAGGACCATCCGGTATTGTTGAATCGGGCTCCGACGCTGCACCGCCTGGGGATTCAGGCTTTTGAGCCGGTGCTGGTGGAAGGACGGGCCATCCAGATCCACCCGATGGTCTGTACGGCTTACAACGCGGACTTTGACGGCGACCAGATGGCGGTGCACGTGCCCCTTTCTGCGGAGGCTCAGGCCGAGGCACGCCTTTTGATGCTGTCCACCAACAACATTTTGAGCCCGAAAGACGGCCGGCCGGTGTCCATTCCAACGCAGGACATGGTTTTGGGAATCTACTACCTGACGCTGGAACGGGTTGACCCGCGGTTCAAAGAAAAAGCCTTCCCGGACCCGGATGAGGCGATCCGGGCTTACGAATGCGGCGTTTTGCCGCTGCATGCTTCCATCCGGGTGCGCCTGCCGAAGCTGAAAACCGAGACTCCCCTTGTCCAGGCCACTGTCGGGCGGCTGATCTTTTACGGGGCGATCCCGGCTCAGCTCACCGAGGTGGAAGGAAAGGATGGGGAGCGGCGGTTGAGCCGGCTCGGCGAAAAGATTCTCAAGAGCGTCAGTGATAAGAAGCTTTTGAGCTACATTATTGACCTATGCTACCGGAAGCTCGGGTATGCACAAACCGCGGCACTTTTAGACGAGATAAAGCAGTTGGGTTTCACTTACGCTACCCGGGCGGGGCTGACCATCGGTATCGAGGACATCATGATTCCCGAAGAAAAACCCGAACTTCTGGCCGCCGCCGACCGCGAGGTCGAGGAGGTGGAACACCAGTACCGCCGCGGCCTGATTACCAAAGAGGAACGTTACCGCAAGGTGATCGGGATCTGGAACCGCACGACGGAGAGACTCAAGGATCTGCTTTTGGAGAAACTGGACCAGTTCAACCCGGTATACATGATGGCCATTTCCGGGGCGCGCGGGAACATCCAGCAGATCCGGCAGCTTGCTGGAATGCGCGGCTTGATGGCTGACCCCTCCGGCCGGATCATCGACCTGCCGATCCGGGCGAACTTCCGGGAAGGGCTGACGGTCCTCGAGTACTTCATTTCTACGCACGGGGCGCGCAAGGGATTGGCGGACACGGCTCTGCGGACGGCCGACTCGGGCTACCTGACCCGGCGCCTGGTAGACGTGGCTCAGGACGTGATCGTCCGGGAAGAGGACTGCGGCACGGATGAATACATCGAAGTTACAGAAATCAGAGACGGTAACGAGATCATCGAAAAACTTGCCGACCGGATTCTGGGCCGGATTGCAGCCGCGGATATCGTTGATCCGAATACGGGCGAGGTGCTGGTGCGCAGGGAAGAGGAGATTGACGAGGAAGCGGTGGAGCGGATCCAGGCTGCAGGCATTGAGAGCGTCAAGATCCGTTCGGTCCTGACCTGCAAGTCCCGGTACGGCGTTTGCGCCCGGTGCTATGGGCGCAATCTCACCAGCGGTTTTCTGGTTGATATCGGCGAGGCCGTAGGGATCATAGCGGCGCAGTCGATCGGCGAGCCGGGAACCCAGTTGACGATGCGTACCTTCCACACCGGCGGTGTGGCCGGTGAAGATATCACCCACGGCCTCCCGCGGGTGGAGGAATTATTTGAAGCCCGGCGTCCAAAGGGCCAGGCGCTGATTGCCGAGGCAGACGGCGTGGTGACGGTGCGCGAAGTAAAGGGACGCCGGGAAATTGAGCTGTTAACCCCGAACGGCGAGCGGTTCACCTACCCCGTCCTGTTTGGCGCACGGCTACGGGTGCAGGACGGCGACCAGGTGGCGGCGGGGGACGAGTTGACCGAGGGTCCGGTCAACCCGCACGACCTGCTGAAGATCAAAGGGATGAAAGCCACGCAGCTGTACCTGCTCAAAGAAGTGCAGCGCGTTTACCGGTTCCAGGGCGTGGAAATCAACGACAAGCACATCGAGGTGGTTATCCGGCAGATGTTCCGCAAGGTGAAGGTCGAGGAAGCCGGGGATAGCGACCTCCTGCCAGGCGGGCTGGTGGAACGTTCCGAGTTCGAGGAGGCGAACGCCGCGGTCGCCGGAAAAGGACAGCCGGCCGTTGCCCGGCCGATGCTCTTGGGGATCACCAAGGCGTCTTTAGCCACGGACTCTTTCCTCTCGGCGGCCTCCTTCCAGGAGACCACGCGGGTTTTGACGGACGCGGCGATTAAGGGGAAAGAGGATCCGCTCATCGGACTCAAGGAGAACGTAATCATCGGCAAACTCATTCCTGCCGGAACGGGTCTGGCGCGCTACCGGGGGGTTAAAGTTATAATTAATACCGGGGGTGATGAAACCGGGGACACCGGCCGGGAAGAATTAGACCGGGCCTGAGCTTTATATGTGAAAGATATTATTGACACTTCCGGAAAACGATGATAAACTAAAAAAGTCTGTGGGTGCTTGGAGGGGTTTGTTGCGTGCCCTACGAGCGTCTGATGCGTGCCCGCAAAAAGGCCGTGGGCTCGAAAGAGACTCTCAAAGCGGTTGAGCGGGGGCAAGCAAAGATTGTATTCGTGGCGAAAAATGCCGAGCGGCGGGTCACCGAACCTGTTGTTCGCGCCTGTCAGGCCAGGGGTACCCCGGTCGAAGAGGTTGCTTCGATGCGGGAACTGGGCCGGGCCTGCGGGATTAGCGTAAACTGCGCGTCGGCCGCCGTGATTGAGGATTAGACCGCTTGCTCCCTGCAAAAGCAGGGAGCGACTTTTTTGCCGGTCTTTTAAAGTATAAAAAGTATAACGGCTTAGTTAAAATTGGGTTCGTTAGGAGGTGCAGTGTGCCAACCATCAGTCAGCTTGTGCGTCACGGCAGGGAACAGTTGCGCAAAAAGTCGGCTTCTCCGGCGCTGCGGGGGTGTCCCCAGAAGCGCGGTGTTTGTACCCGCGTTTACACTACCACGCCCAAGAAGCCGAATTCGGCGCTCAGGAAAGTGGCCCGGGTGCGGTTGACCAACGGGATTGAGGTTACAGCTTACATCCCTGGTATCGGCCATAACCTTCAGGAACACTCGGTGGTTCTGGTACGTGGTGGCCGGGTCAAGGACCTGCCGGGTGTACGCTACCACATCGTCAGGGGCAGCCTGGATGCGGCGGGCGTGCAGAACAGAAACCAGGGCCGTTCCAAGTACGGGGCCAAGAAACCTAAGAAATAGCAAAAGGGGGGAAATATGTGCCGCGTAAAGGACCAGTACCGCGGCGCGAGGTATTGCCGGACCCGGTACATCAGAGCCGGTTGGTGACGAAGCTCGTGAACCAGGTAATGCTCAAGGGAAAGAAGAGCGTCGCCGAGAAGATCTGCTACGGGGCGTTCGAGATCATCAGAGAGAAAACCGGTAAGAACCCGCTTGAGGTCTTCGAACAGGCGATGAAGAACGTCATGCCGGTTCTGGAAGTAAAGGCGCGCCGGGTGGGTGGTGCCAACTACCAGGTGCCGATTGAAGTGCGGCCTGTGCGACGGCAGACTCTGGCCATCCGCTGGATCACAAATTTTGCGCGGCAACGCGCGGGCAAATCCATGGAAGAGAAGCTGGCGGCGGAGATCCTGGATGCTGCTCAGGGCGTCGGCGGTGCCGTCAAGAAGAAGGAAGACACTCATAGAATGGCGGAAGCGAACAAGGCTTTTGCGCATTACCGGTGGTAAAGGAGGTGCTGAGGTATGGGACGTCAGTTTCCGCTTGAAAGAACAAGAAATATCGGGATCATGGCCCACATTGACGCCGGAAAGACTACCACCACCGAGCGGATCTTGTTCTACACGGGCAAGGTTCACCGGATTGGTGAGGTGGACGATGGGGCTGCCACCATGGACTGGATGGTGCAGGAACAGGAGCGGGGAATCACCATTACCTCAGCGGCCACAACCTGCTTCTGGCGGGATTACCGCATTAACATCATTGACACACCCGGCCACGTGGATTTTACTGTTGAAGTAGAGCGGTCGCTGCGCGTACTTGACGGTGCTGTGGCGATATTCTGCTCCGTTGGCGGCGTAGAGCCGCAGAGCGAAACGGTTTGGCGCCAGGCAGACAAGTACGGCGTGCCGCGGATCGCCTACATTAATAAGATGGACCGGACCGGTGCCGACTTTTTCCGGAGTCTGACGATGATCAAGGAGCGCCTGGGGGCCAACCCGGTAGCGATCCAGCTTCCCATCGGCGTTGAGGACACCTTCTGCGGAATGGTGGACCTGATCCGGGAAAAGGCGGTAATCTACATTGACGATTTGGGAACAGTAAGCCAGGAGACTGCAATACCGGAGGAGATGAAGGACCTGGTCGCGGAGTACCGGGAAAAACTGCTTGAGGCCGTCGCCGAGGCGGACGAAGAATTGATGCTTAAGTATTTAGGGAATGAACCCTTTACCGTGGAAGAGATCAAACGGGGCCTGCGGAAGGCCACCCTGGCGGTAAAGGCTATTCCCGTGCTTTGCGGGTCTTCGTACCGGAACAAAGGGGTGCAGCTCTTGCTGGACGCCATCGTTGATTTTCTTCCCGCGCCGACTGATATTCCGGCCGTGAGCGGGGTGGATCCGGAAACCGGCCAGGAAGACCGGCGTCATGCACGGGACGACGTGCCTTTTTCGGCCCTGGCGTTCAAGATCATGGCCGACCCTTACGTGGGTAAGCTCACCTTCTTCCGGGTTTACTCGGGCTGGCTGAAGGCGGGTTCCTACGTGTACAATTCGACGAAGCAAAAGCGGGAACGTATCGGGCGGTTGCTACAGATGCACGCCAACCATCGCCAGGAGATTGCGGAGGTCTACGCCGGGGACATCGCCGCCGCGGTGGGACTAAAATTTACCACTACGGGTGATACGCTCTGTGACGAAAAACACCCGATAATCCTCGAAGCGATGGATTTCCCGGAACCGGTGATTTCCGTGGCCATTGAGCCGAAGACAAAGGCCGACCAGGACAAGATGGGTGAGGCTTTGCAGAAGCTGGCGGAAGAAGATCCAACCTTCCGGGTGCACGTGGACCCGGAAACCGGGCAGACCATTGTTTCCGGAATGGGTGAGTTGCACCTCGAGGTTATTGTGGACCGGCTGCTGCGGGAGTTCAAGGTGGAGGCCAACGTGGGTAAACCGCAGGTTGCTTACCGGGAAACACTCACGAAACCGGCCAGAGCGGAAGGAAGATTTGTCCGCCAGAGCGGCGGCCGGGGCCAGTACGGGCATGTCTGGCTCGAGATCGAACCCCGCAGGCCGGGGGAGGGCTTTCTTTTTGTGAATAAGATAGTCGGGGGTGCGGTGCCTAAGGAATTCGTTCCTGCGGTCGAGGCGGGGGTCAGGGAAGCGATGGAAAGTGGTGTCCTTGCCGGTTATCCGGTCGTTGACGTTGCGGTGGCGCTGGTAGACGGTTCGTACCACGAGGTGGACTCTTCGGAAATGGCTTTCAAGATCGCCGGCTCGCTGGCCTTCCGTGATGCGGCGCGGCGGGCGGAGCCGGTGCTGCTGGAACCGGTGATGAAAATCGAAGTCGTCACCACGGAAGAGTACACCGGGGACGTAATCGGCGACCTGAACGCCAGGCGTGCGCATATAGAAGACATCGAGGTGCGGGGTAC
>JASEJH010000060.1 GCA_030016455.1 Thermoanaerobacteraceae bacterium | reverse complement strand
CGTCATCGAAGGGAAGGAAACCGAACTCGACCGGAACGTGATCGAGGTGATCGGCGATCCCCTGATCCATCTGCTCCGCAACGCCGTGGACCACGGGATCGAACCGCCGGACGAACGGGTGACGGCGGGAAAACCGCGTACCGGCACCATCAGATTAAAGGCGTTCCACGAGGAGAACCACATCGTCATCTTCATTGAGGATGACGGGCGGGGGATGGACGTAGAGAAGATCCGGAGCCGGGCCGTGGAAAGGAGCCTGGTGGACGCAGAGGCGGCGGCGCGCTTGACGGACCGCGAGGTGCTTGATTTTGTCTTCACTCCGGGATTCTCCCTGGCCGATTGCG
The DNA here is from genome assembly GCA_030016455.1 of Thermoanaerobacteraceae bacterium. Lineage (GTDB taxonomy): Bacteria > Bacillota > Desulfotomaculia > Desulfotomaculales > Ammonificaceae > Yes71-27. Next base: position 7,690 of record JASEJH010000060.1, on the reverse strand, counting down.
TGACCGACCTTTCGGGCCGCGGCGTGGGGATGGACGTGGTCCGGAAACAAATCGAGCAGATTAACGGTTTTGTTGAGCTGGCCACGGCCCCGGGGAAGGGAACGAAGATAACGATCAAGCTGCCGCTCACGCTGGCCATCATCCGGGCGCTGATGGTTCAGGTTGACAAGCAGGTTTACGCTTTGCCGCTGGTGAACGTGATGGAAACCATCCGGATCGTCCCCGGCGCGGTCCAGAAGGTCCGCCAATCCGAGGTGATCGTTGTCCGCGGCCGGGCGCTGCCGCTTGTCTGGCTGGCCGAAGTCTTCGGCAGCCGGCGAAAGGAAGCGGCGAGGGTCTATGTGGTGATCGTCGGAGTCGGCAACCAGCGTCTCGGTGTGGCGGTGGAACGGCTTTTGGGGGAACAGGAGATTGTAATCAAATCGCTCGGCAACTATTTGGGCCGGGTTCCGGGTATTTCCGGGGCCACCATCCTGGGTGACGGTGAGGTAGCGCTGATTGTGGACGTCAGGGGTTTGGTTTCCGAGTTCGTGCGGGGTGACGCGGTGGAGGAGGCGGCCTATGCCGCCGGTTAGGGTGATGCTGGTTGACGACATGGCCCTGGTCCGGAGTATCGTCGGCCGGATGCTGAGCGAAGACCCCGGCATAGAACTGGTGGGAACGGCGGCGAACGGACGGGAGGCTTTGGATAAATTGCTTGAATTGAAGCCGGACGTGGTGGTCATGGATGTGGCGATGCCGGTGCTTGACGGGTTGACCACCCTCAGGCACCTGATGCGGACACAGCCTGTGCCGGTGGTGATGCTGAGTGCTCGCACCCGGGAGGGCAGTTGGGAAACGATGGAGGCGCTGGCCCTGGGTGCGGTGGACTTTGTCGCGAAACCTTCGAGTATCGCCGAACTCCCGCTGGTAATGGCTGAACTGGCGGTAAAGATCAAGACGGCCGCTGGGGTCTCTTTTAAAAAGGCACCGGGCGGCGAGTCGGAGCAAGGGCCAAAGGCGCCGGACCAAGGCCGCCGTTTGTTCAAGCCGGCACCGGGAAGGGCGCGGCGGGAACTGGTAGTAATCGGGTGCTCCACGGGGGGTCCGGCAGCCCTGCAGACGATCATCCCGGCGTTTCCGGCCGACCTTCCCGCGGCGGTGGTGGTGGTGCAGCACATGCCGACTGGCTTTACAGGTGCCCTGTCCGAGCACCTGGCCAAGCGTTCGGTGATTACCGTCAAGCACGCTGTAAACGGGGATTTGGTCCTTCCGGGGCAGGTGTTGATTGCACCTGCAGGAAGTGACTTTTATTTTGACGGGGGTCCAGGTAAACTGAAGGTAAGCGTGGTGAACAAAAAGCGATCCCTGGCTCCCGGGAGTTTTTGTCCCTCGGTGGATAAGGTGATGACGTCGGCAGCAGAGCATTTTGGAGAGAAAGTTTTAGGCGTATTGCTGACGGGGATGGGCCGGGATGGGGCGCTTGGAATGCAGGAGATAAAAAAGCGCCGGGGCCGGACCATTGTTGAGGCGGAAGAGAGTTGCGTGGTTTTCGGCATGCCCAAGGCGGCGCTGGAGCTCGGAGTGGCGGACAAGGTGGTGCCGCTGCAGGACATTGCGCAGGAGATTATCAAGGAACTATAAAGTTTTCTTGTGTTTGCGCCGATTTTTATGGTAGAGCGATCAGACGGAGGGGTTGGCAAAGATGAAAGTTAGTCCTCCCAACAGACCCGATGCCGCCAAAGTTTACGGCGTGCAACAGAAACAGCCCCGGAAGACTGAAAAACCCGGCAAGGAGAACCGGGTTAGCGATAGTTATGAACCCTCTGCCGAGATTCAGGGGTTGCAGCAACTAAAAGAAAAACTGCGGGAAATTCCGGACGTGCGCGAAGAGCTCGTGGTGCGGCTGCGGCGCGAGATCGCGGCGGGCACCTTCAAACCGAGTCCGGAGCAAATCGCACAAGGTATCCTGGAAGAGTTGAGGCTAAACCGGCGATCCTAAACCGCCGGTTTAATCTTCCGGTGCGGGAAGGCATTTGAAGAACAGGTAAAAGGGGAAATGACGTTGGAAACGGTTGAAAAGCTGGCGGGGGTTCTGGAGGCGCAAACTGCGGTACTTAAGAAATTGATCGCGGTGGCCGAGGAAGAAATGGAAGCGCTCGTCTCCGGCGACGCCGGCGGCGTTTTGCGTGCGGCTGCCGAACAAGAAAAGTTAACGGCGGCAATAGCCGGGTTGGAAAACGAACGCTGTGCGGTCCAGCAGCTGTTGGAAGAAGAGTTGGCCCTGCCGCGGAACGGTAAGTTGGCCGAACTTTTACATTCGCTCCCGGTGAAATACAACAGGGTGCTGGAAGCGTTGACCGAACGTCTCGCAGGGGACGTTTTGGAATTGTTGCGGCTCCAATCCCGGATCTGCTTTTTACTCCAGCGCGGGTTGATGCTGGAGGAAGCAGTAGCCCGTACTTTATGCCGGGAGGATTACGCGGGGGCAGGTTCGCGGTACGGTCTCGTTGACCGGTCCGTATGACCGGGGGTTAATGCCGGGGCGGTAAAAGGCGGTGGCTGTCAGATGAAGATTGGCGCAGGCGGGTTGCAGTCGCAGGTGATGTTCGAACTTGACCAGGTGCGGCGGGAAGGGATGCTGCGCACCGAGCATCAGGTGCGTACCGAAACCGTGCCGGAACTGGGGCGCAACATTCCGGAAGGGGAGCGGCTGGTCCGTTTGGTGGAACAGCTCAACGCCGCCGCGGCACTTGTCAACCACCCGTTTCGTTTCCGGACGGAGCGGGCTCACGACCGGTGGCGGATTTACCGTTATCTTCCTGAAGAGGCGGAAGAGCGCGAGGAGGAAATCTCGCCGGCGGAACTTGCCGAGGTCCGGCGCCAACTCCAACTCGACCTCGAGCAGGAGGGTCTTTTGGATAAAAGCGTTTAAGGGTGAGCGTGGATGATCAGTACCTTTTTGGGAATTGAAACGGCTTTAAGGGCGCTCATGGCGCAGCGGAAGGCGATGGAAACCGCCGGACACAACATCGCCAACGCCAACACCCCTGGTTTCAGCCGGCAAAAGGTGGAGCTGGCATCGAGCCGGGATCCCTATACCGTTCCGTCCCTCTGCCGTCCCGAGTTGCCGGGGCAACTCGGGACGGGGGTCGATATTGTTGGTATTGAACGGGTACGGGACCAGTTCCTCGATCTTCAGGTGCGAAACAATTCCAGCAAGCTCGGTTACTGGGAAGTCAGGCGGGACAGCCTCCAGAAGGTAGAGGTTATTTTCAACGAGCCGGGCGATAACGGGCTTAACAATGTGCTAACGGCTTTCTGGAACGCGTGGCAGGAATTGAGCAAAACCCCGGAAAGCCTTGCTGTTCGCTCGGAGGTGCGCCAGCGCGGGATCACCTTAGCCGAAACCATCCAGCATCTTTACGGCCAGTTACAGCAGCTCCAGGAAGATTTGAACTTTAACGTGGAGGTCACCGTCGAGCAGATAAACACCATCGCCCAGCAGTTGGCCGATTTAAACCAGCAAATCATCCATTCGGTGGCGGTGGGCGATAGTCCTAACGACCTGTACGACCGGCGCGACCTTCTTTTGGACAGGCTGGCGAAGATGGTGGATATAACCATTAGCGAACAGGCCGACGGCACGGTAACGGTGGCCGTTGGCGGGCGCAATCTGGTTCAGGGGATTACGGTTGACCGCTTCCAGGTGGTAGCGGACCCGCTGAACAACAATTTCTACGCTGTTCAGTGGGAAAGCGACGGCACGCCGGTCGCCTTTACCAGCGGCAGCCTGGCGGGAATGATCTGGGCCAGGGATGAGGGCGTGGCAAACATCTTGAGCCAGGTGGATGAGCTCGCCGCCACGCTTATCAGCCAGGTTAACGCCGTCCACCAGTCGGGCTACGGCCTTGACGGAAGTACGGGGAACGATTTCTTTTCCGGGACGGGTGCCGCTGATATGGCGGTGGCGGCGGGTATTCTGAGTGACCTCAATACCATCGCGGCTGCGAGCGACGCGGCCAAGCTCCCGGGTGACGGCGCGAACGCCTTGAGGCTTGCCCAATTGAGAGACGCCTTTACAATGCCGCCGTCTTCGCCGAGCGGGACTTTTGGTGATTACTACCGGAGTCTGGTCGCCACCACGGGGATTAACACCGAGCAGGCAGAACGTTTGTCGGAGAACGTTGGTTTGCTGGTAAGCCAACTCGAGAACAGGCGCCAGGCGGTGATGGGGGTGTCGCTCGACGAGGAAATGGCCAATATCGTTAAGTTTACCCATGCCTATCAGGCGGCGGCGCGGGTTTTGACCACGCTCGACGAGCAACTGGATATAATCATTAACCGGATGGGGCTGGTAGGACGGTGATTTTGGTAGTCAGTCGTCGGTCGTCAGTAGTCAGTCTTTTGTAGGAATTCGCGGTGCGAATTCCTAACTTTAAGAAATTCTGACTTCTGGATTCTAAGGAATGAGGGATGGCACGATGCGGGTTACAACAGCGATGCTTATCAATACGGTTGTCCGCGACCTGGAGGACCGGTTGACCCAGATGGCCAAGCGGCAGGAGGAGCTTTCTTCAGGGAGACGGATCAACCGACCTTCGGACGATCCGGGCGGGGTGGTAAGTGCGCTGCGTCTGAGGGCGCAGCTTGGGGGGAATGTGCAGTATAAGCAGAATATGGATGATGCCATCGCCTGGCTCAGTACGACAGATGCCGCCCTCCGGGAAGCGGTGGGTACCCTGCAGCGGATCCGGGAAATCGCTGTGGCTGGCTCCAACCAGACGCTTTCTGCCGAGTCTTTAGAGGCCCTTGCCAAGGAGGTTGCGCAGTTGAAAAACCACCTGGGTGACGTGGCGAACACCAGTTATGCAGGCAGGTACATCTTTGCCGGGACCAAAACGTTGACTCCGCCCTATGATCCGGGTACGGGAACCTGGAACGGGACCAGTGACATTTTGGAATACGAAATCGCTCCCGGGGTTACTATTTCGGTGAATATTGACGGGCAGGCGGTGTTTGACAGTGCTACACTGCCGAAGGTTTTTCAGGTTCTGGACGATCTAATCATCAACCTGCAAAACGGCGATGCGGCGAGCATTTCTAATAACCGCATCGGTGAAATTGACCAAAACATCGATAATATTCTGGCCGTTCTTGCAGAGGTCGGTGCCCGGATAAACCGCCTCGAAATGGCCAAAAGCCGGATGGAGACCACGGATGTTGACCTCCAAAATCTTCTTGCTCAGGTCGAGGATACGGATATGGCCCGGGCGCTGATGGACCTCAAGAGCCAGGAAAACGTTTACCGCGCCGCTTTAGCGGTGGGAGCCCGGATAGTTCAGCCTTCGCTGGTGGATTTTCTGCGTTAGGCGTTAGGTGAGTGCCGGTGCGTGTAACAGTCGAACAACAGAGAGGGGTTATTGGTATTGCTCAGAACCGGCCGGTGATCAGGCAGGAAAGTACCCGTCCGGTTTTGAAACTCAGCCGGGAGTTGCCGCGCCTTCAGATTTCTGGCGGCGGGGTTTCCGTCCGGATCGATCAGACCCAGTGCTTTATCGAAAAAGGTTTGAAGCCTCCTTCAGTCCTTGCGAATGAGTGTGCCGGGGCCGGCCGGCGGGCGGCACTCGAGGGAATTACCCGCCGGGCGAGAGAAGGGGACTTTTTGGCCTCGATCGAAGAGGGGGCGACGGTTGCCGATCTGGCTTTACCGGAAGAAAAGTTCGAAGTGGCGCTTGCGCTTTTGCCACGCACCCGACCGGCGGTAGAATTTATTGAAGAACCGCTGCGGGTCAACGCGGTCCCCGGCAAGGTAACGGTGGATTTTACTCCGGGTACGGTTAAAGCAGTGAAAACACCTTCCCCGCCGTACCTTCACGTTTACCTGGAGCAAGAACCTTTTGTCAAAATCCAAGCGGTGCCGGAAAAGATTGATGTTGCTGTTTAAAGGAGAGGGATGGCGTTGCTGGTTGAAACCAAACGGTTCGGTGTGTTAGAGGTTCGGGAAGACCAGATCATCACTTTTCCGGAGGGCTTGCCCGGTTTTCCAGGGCAACGCCGCTTTGTCTTGGTGGACCTCCAAGAGGGTAGTCCCCTGAAGTTTCTGCAGTCGGTGGACGACCCGGACCTGACTTTTTTAGTGGCGGAGCCGCTGACCTTTTTCCCCGATTACCGGGTCTTGGTGCAGCCGGAAGATTTGGCGCCAATTGCGCTTGAGGTGCCGGAGCAGGGGATGGTGGTGGCGATCGTTTCGGTTCCGGAAGACTTCAAGCAGGCCACCGTTAATCTTAAAGCGCCGGTGGTTATCAATCCCGAAACGGCTTTAGGCCGGCAGGTGATTTTGGAGGGAGAAGATTACGGAGTCCGCACACCTTTATTTGTGACAGGTTAATTTCGCGTTTTGGGGTGGGAGGTATGCTCGTTCTTACACGCCGGCGGGGGGAAGTAATAACCATCGGGCATGATATTGAGGTGATGGTGCTCGAAATTAAGGAAGACCAGGTGCGGCTCGGGGTCAAAGCGCCCAAGGCAATCCCCGTCCACCGGAAAGAGGTTTACGAGGCCATTGAAGCGGAGAATTTGCGGGCAGCGGCGTCGCTGCCGGATGTGGCAGCCCTCAGGGGCTTATCCCGGAAAGATAATTACAAATAATAGGACGTTAGACCTATGAAGATGTGGGTCGGGTGGACGATTTAAGAGGGTGAAAGGATCGCTTTGAGCTCTCTCCGTCGGCGGGGCGGCCGACCGACCGGTGGAAAGGGCGAAGGCGGCGTGATTCCCCCGCGCACGGAGGTGCGGGGAAAGAAAAAATCAAGGAGGATGATGCTATGGGTCTGAGGATCAACCAAAACATCGAGGCGCTTAATGCCTGGCGGAACCTGCTAATCACCTCAAGCAATCTGGCCAAATCAATGGAAAAGCTCTCCTCGGGTCTTAGGATCAACCGCGCCGGTGACGACGCGGCGGGGCTGGCGATTTCCGAGAAGCTGCGCGGCCAGATCAGGGGTTTGAACCAGGCGGTCCGCAACGCCCAGGATGGCATCTCGCTCATCCAGACGGCGGAGGGTGCGCTCAACGAAACGCACAGCATCCTGCAGCGCCTCCGGGAGCTGGCGGTGCAGGGGGCGAACGACACGCTGACCTCTGCCGACCGGAGCGCCATCCAGCAGGAAATTGACAGCCTTCTGGCCGAGATCGACCGTATCGCCACGTCCACGGAGTTCAACACCCGGAAACTGCTCGACGGTTCGGTGGCGACCACGGCGATCAACTTCCACATCGGTGCCAACACCGGCCAGACGATCGCGGTCACCATCGCCACGGCCACTACTGCGGCGCTTACGATCAGCGGTATCAGCGTAGGGAGCTCGTCGCTGGCGAACCAGGCCATTGCGAGTATTGACAACGCCATCACGGCCATATCCGAAAACCGTGCCAAACTCGGTGGTATCCAGAACCGGTTAGAGCACACGATCGCCAACCTAAACGTGGCGGTGGAGAACCTGGCGGCGTCCGAATCCCGGATCCGCGACGTGGATATGGCGCAGGAGATGATGTACTTCACCAAGACCCAGATCCTGCAACAGGCAGGCGTAGCGATGCTGGCCCAGGCCAATATGTCACCGCAATCGGTACTGCAGCTCCTGCGGTAAGTTCGCGGTCTTCTGCAAAGTGGGGGGCGGCTTCAAAGAAAGCCGCCCTTTAACTTGAC
>JASEJH010000005.1 GCA_030016455.1 Thermoanaerobacteraceae bacterium | reverse complement strand
CATGTACGGAGTTCCGGAACTGTCGATGTCGGTTAAGAAGCAGGAGCTCCCGGCATACGATCCCCGCGGGGTGCAGGGACACGGCCTGGAGTATGCCACTTCCAACCGGGGCGGCTGCCACGTCCGGGGATACATGATCTCTCCCGAGGTGCTGGGGCTTCCCGAAAAGTTAGACCGGTTCAGCGTTGAAGGTAAGGCGGCTTGGGTAAAGGCATTCCAGGACTTCACAGCGGTAATAGATTCCCTTGGCTTGTGCCTGTTTACTTCGTTTGCCCTCGGGGCGCAGGACTATGCCCAGTTATTAAACGCGGCGGCCGGGACGGATTACACCGCAGAGACCCTTTTGGCCGCCGGGGACCGGATCTGGAACGTGGAGAAACTGTTCAACCTGAAAGCAGGGATAGACGGCTCACAGGACACGCTCCCGCGCCGTTTGCTGGAAGAAGGGATTCCCGGCGGGCCCTCAAAGGGCAGTGTATCCCGTCTCCCCGAAATGCTTCCCGAGTATTACAAAGTGAGAGGCTGGGACGAAAAAGGCATTCCAACCCCGGAGAAAATGAAAGAACTGGAACTGGACGTATAAGAAGGCTGCGCAAGGGTTTGTCCAGGCGTTACTATTTAGGCTTCCGGTCGGGCGCGGCGATAAACGGCGCATTTCGGAAGTTAGATGCAGGATGTCAGAGGTCAGACCTCCGACTTCCGGCTTCCGACCTCTGAATTAGGTGTTCGGTTTATGCACGTGAAGCTAAAACTGTTTGCCTCCTTGAGGAACGGCAGGTTCAAAGAAAAAACGCTGGACATCAAGGAAGGCTCCACTCTTATTGAGCTGCTCCAGCAGTTCGGCATCGAAAAAGAAGCGGTCGCCATTCTGCTCGTAAACGGCCGGGACGGGGAATTCCGCCAGGAGTTAAAAGAAGGCGACGTGGTTTCCGTGTTTCCTCCCTTGGGAGGGGGTTAAATTGCCAGGTCACCTCAGAAATATAGGAACACTGACTCCAGACGAGGAGAAGAAAATTCAAAAGGCAAAGGTTTGTATCGTCGGATGCGGCGGCCTGGGCGGATACGTTGTGGAGATGCTTGCAAGGCTGGGAGTGGGCTGTTTAACGGTGGTGGACGGAGATTCCTTTGAGGAATCTAATCTTAACCGCCAGATTTTAGCCGATACTGCTTCTTTAGGAAGAAACAAGGCGATCACGGCTCAGGAGCGGGTAAGGGCGATAAACCCCCGGGTGAAAGTCAACGCATTCAGCCAGTACTTATCAGGAGACAACTCCCGGGAAATCTTAGCTGGTCATGATCTGGTTATTGACGCGCTGGACGATATTGATACGCGGTTCCTGCTACAGGAGACAGCAGAAGAGCTGAACACGGTGGTGGTGCATGCGGCGGTTGAAAGCTGGTACGGTCAGGTATGTACGATATTTCCGGGAGACAGGTCCCTGGATCGTATTTACCCTAACCAGAGGAGCCTGAAAAAGAATTACACGAATAATTCCTTTACCCCGGCATTGATTGCTGCAATCCAGGTCAGTGAGGCATTAAAGGTTCTTATAGGAAGAGGAAACATATTAAGGAAAAGGGTCTTGTACGTAGACCTATTGGAACAAGAGTACCACTTTATAGAATTGGAAACTTAGGAAAGAGAAACTTCGGGACGGTTAATAGTTATAAGCGTGAAAGCCGCGTGCGAATAAAGACGCTTGCGCCGGCTTGGAACCGGCTCCGACAGCCGGCTTGCAGAAACATCAGGGTATCACAAAAGCATCCGCCTGTCTTCCCCGCAAAAAGCAGCCCGCCCCTTTTTATCCCACTCTTGTCCTCCGCCCGACGACCGGCGGCCGTTTACAGCAGGCTTCGCTCCTTGGGCCTGCCGACCAGCCGCAGCGCGCAGCGGCGGGCGTTGTCCAGCACCGTGTCCACGTCCACCCGCAGGAGCTTCCCGTTTTCCACCACCACTTCACCGTCAACGATAACCGTGTCCACGTCGCCGGCGCGAGCCGCGTAAACGATGTGGGCCACCACGTCGTGCGGCGGCCAAAGATGCGGCTGCCGCAGGTTTAAAAGGATGATGTCGGCGCGCTTGCCCACCTCGAGGGTACCGATTTTGTCCCCGAGACCGAGTGCCCTTGCCCCGCCGATGGTAGCCATCTCAAGGACGGCATAGGCGGGCAGCGCCTCGGGGTTGCCGCTGGCCACCTTTTGCAGGAGCGCGGCTGAACGCATCTCTTCAAACATATCCAGGTTGTTGTTGCTTGCCGCCCCGTCCGTGCCAAGACCCACCGTGACCCCGGCCTCGAGAAGCTGCACTACCGGCGCGATCCCGCTGGCTAACTTCATGTTGCTTTCCGGGTTGTGAGCCACCCCCGTCTTCTTCTCGGCAAGAATGGCAATGTCCTCGGCGGACAGGTGCACGCAGTGCGCCGCCAAAACGGGAAGGTCCAAAAGCCCCGTCCTGGCGACCAGGGCCACCGGGGAACAGCCGTACCGCTTCTGGATCTCCTCGATTTCCTGACGGGTCTCGGCCAGGTGAATGTGCACACCGACGCCGAGTTCTTCGGCTAATTTGATCACCTTTTTCAGGTACTCCGGGGGACAGGTGTAAGGGGCGTGCGGGCCGAGCATGCAGGTGATGCGGCCGTTTGCCTTGCCGTGCCAGTCCCGCACGAACCGCCGGCTTTCCTTGAGGGCCTTGTCCGCCCCGGGGGCCACGCCGATCAAGCCCCGGGAAAGCGAAGCCCGAATGCCGCTCTCGGCCGCCGCCTCCGCCACCCGGTCCATGAAAAAGTACATATCGGCGAAGGTGGTGGTGCCGCCGAGCAGCATTTCGCTGCAGGCCAAAAGCGTTCCCCAGTAAACGTCTTCGGCCTTGAGCTTGGCCTCTAACGGCCAGATGGCGTCTTGCAACCACCGCATCAGCGGGAGGTCGTCGGCGTAGCTCCGGAAGAGGGTCATCGCCGCGTGGGTGTGCGCGTTTACCAGCCCGGGCAGGGCCACCATTTCCAGCCCGCCGATGACCCTGTCTGCCTCGAAACCGCCGGGGGCTTGGGCCGACGGGCCGACATAAACAATTTCGCCGCCGTCCACCGCCACCGCTCCGTCCCGGATAACGTCCGCCGGGCCGGTTACGGGAACTACCGTGACGCCGCTGATCAGGATCCTCACCGCAGCCGCCCTCCTTCTGCCTGCTTTTGCCCGTAGCTGGTAATATACTCCCGGCGCAAGGTTGAAATCTGGGTCTCGTCCAGTGCCACCGGAGTACCCGCAAGGCTGGCCCAGAGAAAAATCTGGGCTGCCTTCTCAACTATCTGGCACACATTGAAGGCTTCCTCAAGGTCCGCACCGACGCCGACCAGGCCGTGGTTGGCCAGAAGCACCGCGTTGCGCTGCCCGAGTGCCGCCACGGCCTTTTCCGCCAGCTCCCGCGAGCCGGCCGGGGCATAGTTCGCCACCGGCACCGCGCCGCCGACGATCTGCGCCACGTCCTCCACAACTGCGGGTATCGGCAACCGCGCCACCGCCATCGCGCTGGCGAAGACACTGTGGGTATGCATAACCGCCCGTACGTCCGGGCGGGCGTGGTAAATGGCAAGGTGAAGCTCCAGTTCCATTGACGGGCGCCGTTCACCGTCCACCACGTTGCCTTTCAGGTCCACTACCACGATGTCCGGCGGCTGCAGCGAATCGTAAGGCATCCCGCTCGGGGTGATCACTACCAGGTTCTCACGGGAAACCCTGGAAGAAACGTTCCCCCAGGTGCCGACCACCAGCCCGGCCTGGGCCATTTTTACCCCTGCCCGGGCGACCTGTTCCCTTAACCGCTCCGCCAGCAGGATCATTTAAACCTCTCCCTCCCAAGAACGAAGGTAAGCCTCCTGTTCGGGCGTCAGCCGGTCTATCTCTATGCCCAGCGAGCTCAGCTTCAACTCGGCCACGCGGATATCAACCGCCGCAGGGACAGGATAAACGCGGCGTTCCAGGCCCCGACCCTCCCGCAAAACGTACCGTGCCGAAAGCGCCTGCAGGGCAAAGGAAAGGTCCATGATCTCCGCCGGATGGCCGTCACCCGCCGCAAGGTTGACCAACCGCCCTTCGGCCAGAAGGTAGAGCCGGCGCCCGTCGGGAAGCCGGAACTCCTCAATGTTCGTCCGGACCGGCCGGCGTGATGCGGCCACCCGCTCCAGGTCCGGCAGGGAAATCTCGACGTTGAAGTGCCCGGCGTTGGCCAAAAGCGCCCGGTCCTTCATCCGCGAAAAATGCTCCGCCCGCAGGACGTCCCGGCAGCCGGTGGTGGTGATGAAGATATCGCCGCGCTCGGCCGCAGCAAGGGAAGGCAGCACTTCAAAACCGTCCATCACGGCTTCGATCGCCTTGACCGGGTCTACCTCGCAGACGATTACCTTCGCCCCCAACCCCTTGGCCCTGAGGCTCACGCCTTTGCCGCACCAGCCGTAGCCGAAAACCACCACGGTTTTTCCGGCAACCAGCAGGTTCGTCGCCCGCATGATCCCCGCCCAGACCGACTCGCCGGTGCCGTAGCGGTTGTCGAAAAGGTACTTGGTCCGGGCGTTGTTCACCGCCACCATCGGGAAGAGCAGCCGCCCCGCACGCTCCAGGGCCTGGAGGCGCAACACCCCCGTGGTGGTCTCCTCGCACCCGCCGATGACCCCGCTGCTCAGCTCGCGGAGGTCGGTGTGCAAAAGGTGGACGAGGTCGCCGCCGTCGTCGATTACGATGTGGGGGTTTATCCTGAGCGTCTCCACCAGGTGCCGGTGGTACTCCTCGGACGTCGGGTTATACCAGGCGCAAACCCGCACCCCGGCCGCCGCCAGGGCAGCGGCGATGTCGTCCCTGGTTGACAAGGGATTGGAGCCCGTGGCCGCCACCTCGGCCCCGCCGTCCTTGAGCACCAGCGCCAGGTAAGCCGTTTTGGCTTCGAGATGAATGCTTAACGCAATCCTGACGCCCTCGAAAGGCCGCTCCCGCAAAAAATCCTCCCGGATGGCGTTCAAAACCGGCATGTGGGCCGCCACCCATTCAATCTTTTGCTGTCCCTCCGGCGCCAGTTTCGGGTCGCGGATCAGACTTGTAGCCAAAGAAGTAACCCCCTGTGTGGTCCAGAATTCAGAATTCAGGAGTCAGAATTCACAAATATTTACTTGTTGGAATTCGCTGCGCGAATTCCTCCTTAAACCTTCTGACTTCTGGCTTCTGGATTCTGACTCTAAGAGCTAAGCCCCAAAGCGATATGGCGGATAATAAACCCCTCTCTCGGTAATTATCGCCGTTACCAAGTTATGCGGCGTGACGTCGAAGGCCGGGTTCCAAACCGCCGTCCCCGCCGGGGCCACGGGAACCCCGCCCAGGTGCGTGACTTCGTCCGCATCCCGCTCCTCAATGGGTATACCCGCTCCGTCCGGCGCCTCCGGATCAATGGTGGAAAAAGGAGCGGTTACATAAAAGGGTACCCCGTGATGCCGCGCCAGGACGGCCAGGGAATAGGTGCCGATCTTGTTCGCCACGTCCCCGTTCGCCGCGATCCGGTCCGCGCCCACGATGACCGCGTCCAGACCCTTTTTCGCCATCAGGTACCCGGCCATTGAATCGGTAATCAACGTTACCGGAATCCCGTCCTGCTGGAGCTCGAAAACCGTAAGCCGCGCGCCCTGTAAGAGCGGCCGTGTCTCATCCGCATAAACCATCCTTATTTTGCCCGCTGCGTGCGCCGCCCGGATCACGCCGAGCGCCGTCCCGTACCCGCAGGTGGCGAGGGCGCCGGCGTTGCAATGGGTCAGCACCCGCGCCTCCCTGGGCAGGAGCGCGGCGCCGTAAGCACCCATCGTCCGGTTGGCGGCGACGTCCGCTGCAAAAATCGCCGCCGCTTCCCGGACCAGCTCCGCAACCACCTTCTCCGGCGGCTCCCCCGCCAGCCGTTCCACGACGGCGTGCTGCCGCGCCACCGCCCAGCGCAGGTTCACCGCCGTCGGCCGGGCAGCCCCGATCTCTTCCGCCGCTTTCTGCAACCGCGCCGCGAAATCCTCCGCATCCCCCTGCGCCGCCTCCATCGCCGCGAGAACCACCGCGTAAGCTGCCGCCGCCCCGATCGCGGGAGCTCCCCGGACGGAAAGCCGCCGGATCGCCCGAATCACTTCCCGGTAGTCGTTTAGTGCCAGGTAGCTTACCTCATGCGGCAGAAGCGTTTGGTCGAGCAGGTGGAGGGTGCCGTTTTCCCAGCGCAGCGTTTCCACCGCTAAACCTCCACCGGCCCGGAAACCGCGTGCTGGCAGGCACACGTCCGGTCCGTGCCGATCCATTCCACTGCCTGCATCAGCAGCCGCCGGATGTTTTCGCCCTGCACCTTCATCATTCCCACCACTTCCTGGTGGCTCAACCGGTAACCGGCGATACCGGCGGCAAAATTGGTCACCATTGCCACCGCGGCGTAGCAAATCTCCGCCTCCCGCGCCAGGACCACCTCCGGCACGCCGGTCATCCCCACCAGGTCGCCGCCGAGGTGCCGCAGCATTTTAATCTCCGCCGGTGTTTCAAAACGGGGCCCCTCGGTGCAAACATAGGTGCCGCCCCCGTGCGCCGGAAGGTGAAGCGCCTGCGCCGCCCGGACGAGTATCTCCCGCAACTCCGGGCAGTAAGGTTCCGTAAGGTCAACATGGACCACTCCTTCCGGCCCGCCGTCGAAAAAGGTCTGCTGGCGCCCCTTGGTAAAATCCAAAAACTGGTCCACAAAGACAAAATCCCCCGGTTTCATCCGGGGATTGAGCGACCCCACCGCCGCCGTGGCCAGGATCGAACGCACCCCGATTTTTTTCAGCGCCATGATGTTCGCCCGGTAGTTCACCAGGTGCGGCGGTACTGAATGGCCCGCACCGTGACGCGAAAGAAAGGCCACCTCTTTGCCCCGGTACGTACCGCAGGCCACGGCAGCCGCCCCGTAATCCGTGGCCACCGTTTCCTCGGTGACGCCTTCCAGGAGCTCCGGGTCGTAAACCCCGGTTCCGCCGATGATCGCAATTGCCGGCACAGCCCTCACCCACTCACACCTGAGTTTAATCAAAAATGGCCGCCACAAACTCCTCCGGGTTAAACGGCATAATGTCGTCGATTTTTTCGCCGGTGCCTACGAATTTCACCGGGATGCCGAGTTCCTTTTTGATCGCCACCACCACGCCGCCCTTGGCGGTGCCGTCAAGCTTGGTCAGGATGATCCCGGTCACCCCGGTGGCTTCCCCGAAGAGCTTCGCCTGGCTGACGGCGTTCTGGCCGGTGGTGGCGTCAACCACCAGGAGCACCTCGTGCGGCGCACCGGGCACCACCCGTTCGGCTACCCGGCGCAGCTTCTTCAATTCTTCCATCAGGTTGGTTTTGGTATGCAACCTGCCGGCGGTATCCACCAGCACCACGTCCGCGCGGCGCGCTTTCGCGGCCTGGAGCGCGTCGTAAACCACCGCCGCCGGGTCAGATCCTTCGCGCTGCTTGATGATGTCGGCACCGGCCCGCCCCGCCCAGACCTCCAACTGGTCAATTGCCGCCGCCCGGAAGGTATCCGCTGCCGCAAGCAGCGATTTTTTCCCTTGTTCCCGGAAATACCAGGCCAGTTTTCCGATGGTGGTGGTCTTCCCCGTCCCGTTCACCCCGACCACCAGGATCACGGCGGGCGGCTCTGCCGGCAGGGCCAGGGGAGCGGTCTCCGTACCCAGGATGCGCAGGACCTCTTCCTTGAAAAGCTGCTTCAGCTGCGCCGCGTCGTCAAGGCGGAGCTCCTTCACCCTCGCCCGAACCCGCGCCATTATCTCCGTGGTCGCGGCCACGCCCGTATCCGCCAGGATGAGGATGTCCTCCAACTCCTCGTAAAGTTCCTCGTCAATCTCCCGCCGTCTGGAGATCACGTTTTCGATTTTCGCGACCAGATTTTGCCGGGCCTTGCTAAGGCTTTCCCGGAGCCGGCCAAAGAGCCCCACGGCTTACCCTCCCTTAAAAAGCCTTTCCAGCGCCTCCCGCGCCGCCTGCTGCTCGGCCTCTTTCTTCGAACGCCCTTCCCCCCGGCCGAGACACTTTCCCTGAAAGAAAACGCCTGCGGTGAACCGTTTTGCGTGGTCAGGCCCTTCCTCCTTCAGGATCGCGTAAGATACGTTTTCGGGAAAGCGCTTCTGGATAAACTCCTGCAGCTCCGTCTTGTAGTCCCATTCCTGGCGGCCTTCAAGCACGTCCGCGATCTCCGGCCCGAGCCATTTAAGGGCGAATTCCGCCGCGACCGCCAGCCCCTGATCCAGATACAAAGCCCCCAAAACCGCCTCAAAGGCGTCGGCCAGGATAGAAGGCCGTTCCCGCCCGCCCGAATGCGCCTCTCCCCGGCCCATGAAAAGGGCCTGGCCGATGCCGAGTTCCCGGGCCACGCGCGCTAAGGAAGATTCGCAAACAACCGCCGCCCGCAGCCTGGTTAACTCACCTTCCGCTTTGTCGGGAAAGGTCCGGTAAAGATAGTCGCTGACGACCAGCGAAAGAACCGCGTCGCCCAAGAACTCCAAGCGCTGATTGCTCACCGCTCCCGGGTGCTCATATGCGTATGAACCGTGCGTAAGGGCCTGGCAGAGAAGCGCTTTATCGTTCCAGTCGATGCCGATCTTTTCCACCAGCGCGTTGAACCCGTCGAACAACAGGACGTCCCACCCTACTTGACATAACGTTTAAAAACAAGTGTGGCGTTGTGGCCCCCGAACCCCAGTCCGTTAGACAGCGCCACGTCGACCCGCACGGTCCGGGCTTTATTAGGCACGTAATCAAGGTCACATTCGGGGTCGGGATGCTCGTAATTAATTGTCGGCGGCACCACGCCGTGCACGATGCTCAAAACCGACGCCGCGGCCTCGATGCCGCCGGCAGCACCCAGGAGGTGCCCGGTCATTGATTTGGTAGAACTAACAGGGATGCGGTGGGCGAACTCGCCGAAAACCTTCTTGATGGCCATCGTCTCCACTTTGTCGTTCAGGGGAGTGGAGGTGCCGTGGGCGTTGATGTAGCTGACTTCTTCCGGCTTCAAACCGGCGTCTTTGAGGGCGCGGGCCATCGCTTTGGCCGCACCCGACCCGTCGGGGTCAGGCGCAGTAATGTGGTAGGCGTCGCAACTCTGACCGTAACCGGCCACCTCCGCGTAAATGCGCGCCCCCCGCGCCAGTGCGTGCTCTAATTTTTCCAGGACCAGGATTACCGCTCCCTCGCCGATCACAAAGCCGTCCCGTGTAGCGTCGAAAGGCCGGCACGCCCGTTCCGGTTCCTCGTTCCGGGTGGACATGGCTTTCATAGAGCAAAACCCCGCAATCGCCGAAGGAACGATCGCCGCTTCGGAACCGCCGCTCAACACCACGTCGGCCTCGTCCCGCTGAATGAGCCGCAGGGCCTCCCCGATGGCGTGGTTCGAGGAGGCACAGGCGGTAACCACCGTGCTGTTGGGGCCGTAAAACTTATGAATGATTGCGATATACCCGGCCGCCATGTTGCTGATCATCATCGGCACGAAAAAGGGGCTTACCCGGTCCGGTCCCCTGGTCTTGAGGATCCCTACCTGTTCCTCAAACGTCTCGATGCCGCCGATGCCGCAGCCCAGAACCACCCCGACCCGGTCCGGGTCCGCTTGCCCCGGGGCCAGTCCGGCGTCTTCCAGTGCCAGCCTCGCCGCGGCGACTGCGAACTGCGTGCAGCGGTCCATTCGCCGGGCTTCTTTCTTATCCATGTAGGCTTCGGGGTCGAAATCAAGCACCTCGGCGGCGATCCGAGTCTTAAAACCCGAAGCGTCGAACCGGCTGATCGGCCGGACACCGGATTTACCCCGTACCAGCGCCTCCCAAAACTTGTCCTTCGTTACACCGAGCGGCGAAATGATCCCCAACCCGGTAATCACAGCACGCAGGGACAAAAACATACCTCCTAAAAACAGAAGTCGGAGGTGGGAAGTTGGAAGTGAGAATCTTTGAGGGAATTCGCTACGCGAATTCCTATCCAATAACCTAATTTCTAACCTCTAACTTCTAACCTCTTTTAGAGCCGCTCCTGAATGTACTTCACCGCGTGACCCACCGTACGGATCTTCTCCGCGTCTTCGTCCGGGATCTCGGTCTCAAACTCCTCCTCAAAGGCCATCACCAACTCGACCAGGTCAAGCGAGTCCGCTCCGAGGTCGTCAACGAAGGAAGCGTCCATCGTTACTTCATCCTCTTCTACCCCGAGTTGCTGGACGATGATTTGCTTGACCTTTTCGAAAACTGAAGCAGACATCTTTGCTGCTCCACCCCCTTTCCGCTCCCTCTTAAAGCGCCATCCCGCCGTCTATAACGAACACCTGGCCGGTGATGTACCCTGCCAGATCGCTTGCCAAGAAGACCACCAGGTTTGCCACTTCCTCCGGCTCTCCGAGCCGTCCAAGTACGATCCTTTCCTGCAGTTGCTTTTTAACGGCTTCCGGAAGGCTGGCCGTCATTTCCGTCCGGATGTAACCGGGCGCCACCGCATTCACCGTGATGTTCCGAGAACCTAATTCCCGGGCCACGGCCTTGGTAAACCCAACCAGACCCGCCTTGGCCGCAGCGTAATTCGCCTGGCCTGCGTTTCCTACCAGCCCTACAACGGAGCTGATGTTAATAATCCGGCCCCAGCGCGCTTTCATCATTATCCGGGCCGCCGCCCGGGCGCAGTTGAAAGCCCCTTTCAGGTTGACCCCGATGACCGCGTCCCAGTCTTCGTCCTTCATCCGGAGGAGCAAGCCGTCCCGGGTTATTCCGGCGTTGTTGACCAGGATGTCCAGACGTCCGAATGTAGAAACCGCAAAATCAACCAGCGCCGCCGCTTGGTCCGGACGGGAAACGTCGGCTTGAAAGACCTCCGCACGCCCGCCGGAGGCTTTGATCCCGGCCGCCACCGCCACGGCATCGTCGGCACGGGAGGTATAATTTATCACCACGCCGGCCCCGGCCCGGGCCAGCGCTTCCGCCACCGCCCGGCCTATCCCCCGGGAAGCACCGGTAACAACTGCTATCCTGTCATTAAGATTCATTTTAGCCGACTCCCTCCCACGAAGCAAGCAGCTTTCCTGCCCCGGTCCGCTCATCGAAGACCCGCCTTTTTCAGCACTTGCAGCGTCGTATTCAGAGAAGCCCGGTCTTCCACGTTGCAGCAGATCACATCCGGCGCAATACGCTTGATCAGCCCTGAAAGCACCTTGCCCGGCCCCACCTCGACGAAGACCCCCACCCCGTCCCGGACCAGCCGCCTGATACTCTCTTCCCAGAGCACCGGGCTGGAAATCTGACGCACCAGAGCGTGCCGCACCTCCGCCGCGGTCGTCAGGTAGCCTGCGTTGACGTTAGCCACCACCGGAAAAACCGGTTTTTTCACCGTCACCTTCTCTAATTCCAGGGCGAAAAGCTCGCCGGCCCGGCGCATGAGCGAGGAGTGAAAGGGACCGCTCACCGGCAGAATCACGCATTTCTTGGCACCGGCTTCCTTGGCCGCCACCACCGCCGCTTCGAGGGCAGGCGTCTCACCGGCGAGGACTACCTGGCCCGGCGCATTGAAATTGGCCGCCTCGATTACGCCGTGCGCCCGCGCCGCCTGGACCACCGCCTCCACCTCTTTCCGGCCCAGGCCCAGAACGGCCACCATTCCCCCGCTTCCTAACGGCACCGCCTCCTGCAGCAACTGCCCGCGGCGGCGGGTGAGCCTCACGGCCGTCATAAAATCGAGCGCCTGTGCGGCCACCAGTGCCGTGTACTCACCCAAACTGTGGCCGGCGGCCGCCGCAGCTTCCACCCCGGACAGGCGCAAGACCGCTAAGCAGGCGATGCTTGTCACCAGCACCGCCGGCTGGGTGTTGATCGTCTTTTGCAGCTCTTCCTTGGGTCCTTCGAAACAAAGGGTGCTGAGGGGAAAATCCAACGCGGCATCCGCCGCGGCGAAAACTTCCCTTGCCTCGGGGTATTCTTCGCAGAACTCCCGGCCCATTCCCGGATACTGCGATCCTTGTCCCGGAAAGACAAAAGCCAATTTCACCGGCGCCCCCCCTTTCAGTACCGCAGCACCAACGCACCCCAGGTCAGACCGGCCCCGAAGGCGACCGCAAGCACCAGGCTTTCCCCCGGCTTCACCTTGCCTGCGGAAACGGCTTCATACAGCGCAAGGGGAATGGAGGCTGCAGAGGTGTTGCCGTACCGGTCCACGTTGACCACCACCTTATCCGGCGGGAGAGAAAGTCTTTTGGCCAGGGCGTCAATGATCCGGATATTTGCCTGGTGCGGGATGAAACAGTCAACCTCCTCCTGCCTGATGCCCGCCCGGCGCAAGGCCTCCACCGCCGCCTCGCCCATCGCCCGCACGGCGAACTTGAAGATTTCCCTGCCGTTCATCGCCAGATAATGCAGGTCTCCCCGGACGGTTTCCGCCGATGCGGGAAGACGGCTTCCCCCCGCCGGTAGCTTCAAGAGGTCGGCCCCGGAACCGTCCGCCCGCAAGTAAACCGAAAGCATTCCCCGGGGGGGTTCTACGGGTTGCAAAACCGCCGCCCCGGCACCGTCCCCGAAAAGAACACAGGTCGTCCGGTCCTTCCAGTTTGTGACCTTTGAAAGCGTATCCGCCCCTATTACCAGGACGTTTTTGTAAGCGCCCGCGCGGATAAACTGCGCCCCCACCGCCAAACCGTAAATGAAGCCGCTGCAACCGGCCTCCAGGTCAAAAGCCGCGGCCTGCCTGGCGCCGAGGCGGTCCTGTACAAGGCAGGCCGTCGCCGGAAAAAGCATGTCCGGCGTAGCCGTGGCTACAATGATTAGCTCCACTGCGGCGGCAGGTAAACCCGCCGCGTCGAGCGCCTTCCTGGCCGCCTTCACGGCCAGGTCGGACGTACACTCGTCGGGAGCCGCCAGGCGCCTCTCCCTGATCCCGGTCCGCTCCATGATCCAGGCGTCACTGGTGTCAACCATCCGCTCGAGGTCATAGTTCGTTAACACCCGCTCCGGGACGTGAATTCCCAAACCGGTGATCCCGGGCACAAGTCCGGCTTCATCCATTAATTATTTCTACTCCCTTCGGATTGCGCCCGGCAATTCCCGCCCGGATCGTTTCCACCAACTCGTTTCGCACCGATTCGACCGCGACCCGGACGGCGTTCTTTATCGCGCGCGCCTTCGAACTCCCGTGGGCCGCGACCACTACACCGTTGACACCCAAAAGCGGCGCTCCCCCATACTCGGCGTAATCCAGGCGCCGCCGGACCCCTTTCAGAAAGAAAAAACCTGTACCCAGCACCACCTTGGCCGGGAAACTCCGCGATATCTCCTGGCGGATCATGTCCTCCAGGGCCTGGGCAAGTCCTTCCCCGGCTTTCAACAGGATGTTGCCGACGAAGCCGTCGCACACCACCACGTCGGCCCGGCCGTTAAAAACGTCCCGCCCCTCGACGTTGCCGATGAAGTTCAACGGCTCCTTTTTCAGCAAGGGCAAGGCGCTCTGGGTGAGCTCGTTCCCCTTGGTCTCTTCCTCGCCGATACTCAAAATCCCCACCCGGGGAGCCGTAATCTTCAGCACGCTTGAAGCATAAGCCGATCCCATAATCGCGAACTGGACCAGGTGCTCCGGCCGGACGTCCACGTTGGCGCCGCAGTCGAGCAGCACGGTAACCCCCCGGGGATTCGGCATCAAGGCCATTAAAGCGGGGCGGTCAACGCCCTGGATTCGCCCGAGCGCCAGGATCGCCGCCGCCATTACCGCGCCGGTATTGCCGGCCGAAACCATCGCCGCCGCCCGGCCTTCCCTGACCAGTTGCACCGCCCGGACGAGAGAAGAATCCTTTTTCCGCCGGACGGCCTGAACCGGCTGTTCCTCCATGCCGATAACCTCGCTGGCCGGAACAACCGTTATTTTTTCCCCGGCCCTGCCCCTCAATTCCGCTTTGATCCGTGCCTCGTCCCCAACCAGCAAAACGTGGATCCCGTACTCCGCAACCGCGAGCCCTGCCCCCGCTATAATCTCTGCCGGAGCATAATCACCGCCCATCGCATCCACCGCGATTCGCAAAGCAGACCCTCCCAATTGAGGCACCCCGGCAAACACGCCGGATTAACCAAAAAATAAGGCTCCGGCAAAAGACCAAAATCCGGAGCAAAGCATCCCTTACTTTGCCTCCTCCTTTGCCAGAACCTTACGCCCTTTATACTGACCGCAATTCGGGCAAACGCTATGGGGTTTTTTCAACGTCTTGCAATGCGGGCAGGCCACCAGGCCCGGCGCCTCGATTTTCAGCTGGGCGCGGCGCAGGTGCTTCCGTTGCTTGGATACCCTACGTTTTGGTACTCCCACCACTGCCACCTCCCTTTGGTTGCTCAAAAAACCCGGCCAAAACCCGAAACCGCGGATCCCCGCTCTCCTCGGGGCAGGTACACTTTTCGACGTTCAGGTCCCGGCCGCAGTTGGGACACAAACCCAAACAATCTTCCGCACAAAGCGGTTTCATCGGCAGGGAGAGAATCAGGCTCTCGATTACGTGGTCGGTAAAGTTAAGCTCGTCTGCGGCCACAGGAATCTCTTCGCCTTCCTCCACAACCACTTCGCCGCGCAACCGGTACTTTTCCTCGAACCGCCCCTGAAGATTCTGGGTGAACTCCTGCAGGCACCGGCTGCAGGCAAACCGTGCGGCGGCCTTCACCTCCCCCACCGCCCAGAGAAAGTCACCGGCGTTGGTAACGGTCAGCACAAGCTCGACCGGTGAAACCACGGGTATCGGTTCCCCGTCCGCTCCGGGAAGCGACGCAATCTTGGCGGCGAGGTGATGCCGGCGCTGTTCTGCCGGCGCCTTTTTCAATCTTGCAACACTTATGGTAAACAAATCCCCACCCCAATCAAGTCCTGATTATAATCGCCCCTCTCCGGAGTGTCAAGTAAAAGGAGTCGAAGGTATCAGAACCCGTCCTCCCTCATAAAAAATAGCGAGGTGAGACCGTGCGCCCGCACCCCCGGAAAACGTTTCTGGCCTTTGGTGTCGCCGCCTTTTTCGTCCTGATGATTACCTATCCCGCAGCGATATACCGCGGTGCCACCGGCGGGCTCGGGATCTGGTGGCAGATCGTTTTTCCCTCGCTCCTACCGTTCTTCATTGCGACCGAGCTTCTGCTGGCCCTCGGGGTGATTCAGTTCCTGGGAGCGCTGCTCGAGCCCCTCACCCAAAAAATCTTTCGCCTTCCGGGAACCGCGGCTTTCGCCCTCGCCGCCGGCTATACTTCCGGCTACCCGATGGGTGCCGCTGTGGCCGCCCGCCTCAAGTCCCAGAATCTCCTGTCCGCCCCGGAGGCAGCCCGCCTGGCCGCTTTCACCAATAACGCTGGCCCTCTTTTCGTCCTCGTCGCCGTCGCGGTGGGCATGTACCAGAACCCGGGTTTAGGGCCGTTCCTCGCCGGCATCCACTACCTGAGCAACGTCCTCACCGGAATCATCCTTGCCCTCTTTACACGTCCGAGCGCGCAATCGGGCCACAACCCCTGGCGGCAGGCCGTCGAGGCCCTCAGCCGGGTGCAGCGAAGCGACCCCCGGAACATCGGCCAGCTTGCGGGCGAAGCCGTGCGGACCGCGGTAAACAATCTTTTCACCATCGGGGGGTTTATCTGCCTTTTCGCGGTGCTGTTCCAGTTGTTCCACGAAGTCCCCTTCCTGCGAGCTATCCTCCGTCTCACCGGCGGCCTGTTAGAGAAAATGGGGCTTCCTCCCGCACTATGGCCCGCACTCGGCGCCGGGTTCTTCGAGGTCACCCTGGGGGCCAAGACCGCCGCCGCCGCGAACGCGCCGCTCTTCGAAAAGATCCTCGTCACCCAGATCATCCTCTCCTGGAACGGCCTCTCCGTCGTCATGCAGGCCCTCAGCTTCCTGGCGGCGGCAAAAGTCCCGGGTACGTTCTTTCTCCTGGGACGGCTGATGCAGGCGCTCTTCGCCTGCACCCTCACCTACATCCTCTTTCCGCTCTTCGCCCCGCGCTTCTACCAGGCCGCGGCGGCCGTACCCGCCGCTGTGCCATCTTTCGCCGCTACCGTTGCCGGCGCCACCGCCCTCTGCGTGGCGGCCAACCTGTCGCTGGCGGCGCTGGCACTCGTTGTAGGGCTCTCTTTTCACCGGAAAGGCTACCGGCAACGGTATCACTGATGCTTTCCCCAAAAAATTCACCCCGAAAAGAAGCTCAAAGCTATGGCTTGCGATAGAAGACGCGTGTTATACTTGTTATGTAAAATTACCTTTTAGCCGGTCTTACTATAGCGAAAGGGGGTAAAAGCGGTGTTTGAAACCGCCGAAAGGTTAACGCTGGCGGGTATCGGCGCACTGGCGGTAATTACAGAAAGAGCCGGAAAGATGGTCCACGAACTCGCGGAAAAAGGAGAAACGAAGCGCGAAGAACTGCGTAATCTCTTCCGAGAGCTATCCGCTAAGGGAGAGCAGAAAAAGGCCGATCTCCTGTGCAGCCTGTGCCGGAAAATCAACCTGAAAGAGGATTTGTCTCTGGCTACCAGGGAGGAAATCGAGGAGCTGAAGGAACGGATTGCGCACCTGGAAGAACAGCTCTCCCAAAAATAACCCGGTCGTCTTCCCCTCCAGGTTGACGCCCGCACCGGGAGCACTCCCGCTGGAAAAGTGTCGGTGCGGGCGGAGGTTACCTTTTACTTTTTCCATCCTCCGTTCCCGGTCGTTCTGAAGTTTTATACGGTGGCTTCTTCGGGCATCCGCAGCAGTAAAAACCGCTCTTGCTTCGGGGTATTCCTCGTAAAACTGCCGCCCCATCCCCGCATATCGCGATCCCTGGCTCGGAAAGACAAGAGCTAATTTCACCAAGCGTCCCCCTTTTAGTACCGCAACGCCAGCGCACCCCAGGTCAAACCAGCCCCAAAAGCCACCATCAGCACCAGGCTTTTGCCGGGCTTGATCTTTCCTTCGGAAACGGCTTCATACAGGGCAATCGGAATAGAGGCCGCGGCAGTATTACCGTAACGGTCAACATTGATAACTACCTTTTCCGATGGAAGACAAAGTCTTTTGGCCAAAGCCTCGATGATCCGGGTATTCGCCTGATGCGGGACGAAGCAGCCGCTCCAGTTCAGAATTTGTCAACACCCGTTCCGGAACGTAAATCCCAAGGCCCGTTATCCCCGCCACCAAACGCTCCTCAGCCATTGCTCGTCTCTGCTCCCCTTGCGTTCCGCCTGGCGATGCTCGCGGCAATGGTCCGCACCAACCCGTTCTGCACCGAATCGATAGCCACCCGGACGGCGTTTTTAATCGCCCGCGCCTTCGAACTACCGTGCGCCACAATGACCACGCCGTTCACGCCTAAAAGGGGAGCTCCGCCGTATTCCGCATAGTCCAGGCGCCGCCGGAGTTCCTTCAAGAAAAACAGTCCCGTGCCCAGCGCCACCTTGGCCGGGAAACTCCGCACCGCCTCTTGACGTACCATTACCTCAAGAGCCTGCGCCAGCCCTTCGCCGGCCTTCAGTAAGACGTTACCCACAAAACCGTCGCACACCACCACATCCGCGCACCCGTTAAAGACGTCCCGCCCCTCGACGTTGCCGATGAAGTTCAGCGGCTCCTTTTTCAGCAGCGGCAAAGCGTTCAGCGTCAGTTCGTTGCCTTTGGTTTCCTCCTCGCCGATGCTCAGAATCCCCACCCGCGGGGCTTTAATTTTCAGGACGGTCGAGGCATAGGCCGCACCCATGATCGCGAACTGGACCAGGTGTTCCGGACGTATGTCCACATTCGCCCCGACATCGAGCAACACGGTATACCCCTGGAGGTTCGGCATCAGGGCCATCAGCGCAGGCCGGTCAACACCCTCGATCCGCCCCAGCCCAAAAAGGGCCGCGGCCATCACCGCCCCGGTATTACCGGCGGAGACCATTGCCTCGGCCCGCCCTTCCTTGACCAGTTGCACCGCGCGGACGATGGAAGAATCCTTCTTCCGGCGGACGGCCTGAACCGGCTGTTCTTCCATCCCGATTACTTCGCTGGCGGGAACCACGGTTACCGCATCGTCAACCTTGCGCTTCAATTCTTCCCGGATCCGGGCCTCGTCCCCCACCAGTAATATCCGAACGCCGTATTCGGCGGCCGCGAGTCTGGCTCCCGCGATCACCTCCGCCGGAGCATAATCACCGCCCATTGCATCAACCACGATTTGCAAAGCAGTTCCTCCCCACTGACGCAACACCTGGCCTTACGCCGGAGATCCCTGCCTTCAAACCCCCGGCCGGGGATGCCGTTCAACCATTTCTCCGTCTTGCGCTCTCAGTCGTCGTAAGCACCACAGTCGCTTCCCGGCGGCCGGCATCCAAAAAACAAAGGAGCGCCTGTCCTGACCGGCAGGCCACTCCTTGAGTGGAAGTCTTGCCCGCAAAACCACCTTTAGGCTCCCGCAGCGCCGGTTTTTTGGCAGACCGTGCGGGCTTCCCAGAGACCGTCAGCGATGGCGCCCCATTCCACCGCCCGGCGGTCCAGGTAGGCTGCCGTGGTACCCTCCAGGACGGCCTCGGCCCCGGCGTGGGTAGGCCTCGCACCGCATTCGTGGACGATCTCCCGTAACGCTTCCGGGTTGTCGATAATCGGGCACGGGCGGAGGTGGTTCGGATGAAACGGCTGGCGCTTCTGAAAAGCGGCGAAGAAGGGGGAGCGTAGCACTTCCAGCAAACTCTTATCGTTGATGTTGTCCACCGCAAAGTGGACAAAGGCGCACGGTTCTACCTCTCCGGTGGCATTTACGTGGAAGTAGCGCCTTCCACCGGCGATGCACCCTTCCGTGAGGGTCCCGTCATTCCAGAAATCGGCCAGTATAAGCGGCTTGTGGCTGCGAATATAGGAAATGCGCTCGGCCAGATAGGCGCGCTGCTCGGGGGTG
>JASEJH010000059.1 GCA_030016455.1 Thermoanaerobacteraceae bacterium | reverse complement strand
GGGCAATCAGTGATCCTACTGGATGGCATCTATCAAACCGGGTTTACGCTTAATGAAGTAGGGCGGGTGCTGCTCGAGGCGGAGGCAACGACGGTCTTGGGGCTTGTGGCTACCAAAACGGTACAGGATTTGGTGTGAACCAATGAACGAAACCGGCTATCTACAATTGCATCTGGCTAAAGGCATAGGCCCGGCAACGATGCGTCAGGTACTCACCCGGCTGACTCAGACAGGGACTTCGTTGGACGAGTTTCTGTGTTTGTCTGCCGGGGAACAGGTGGCGCGATTTGGTCTGGCGCGGCAACAAGCCCAGGCTCTCCAGGCCGCGCGCGCTGAAATGGAAAAAACGCACATCGAATTGCAGCAGTGCGGCGTGAAGTTGCTTGCCTGCACTGCGCCTGAATACCCCACCCGGCTTCAGAAACGCTTGGGTGATCATTCTCCGCCATTGCTCTACACCTGGGGAAATCTGGATTTGCTGCACAAGAAAGCTGTGGGGTTCTGCGGCGCGCGGGACGTCTCTGAGCAGGGTCTGGCCGTAGCTGAGGACTGCGCTGAGCAGATTGTTGATTGGGATTGGATTGTTGTCAGCGGCGGCGCGCGCGGCGTGGATACAACGGTTCACCGGACTGCGTTGGCGGCCGGCGGAGGCACCATCATCGTCTTGCCAGAAGGTATTCTGCGGTACCGACTGCGCTCCGACCTGAGGCTGCTCATTACACAAGAGAATGCGCTACTGATCTCCGAATTCCCCCCCTATATGAGTTGGTCGGTAGATAGCGCGATGCAACGGAACCGGACGGTGTGCGGGCTATCTGACGCGCTCATCGTGATCGAGGCGGGCACTTCCGGGGGAACGTTCGAGGCGGGTAAACTGGCGTTGCGCTTGAAAATGCCCCTCTTTGTCGCGGACTATGCGGAGCCGGCCGCCAGTGCTGCCGGTAATGCCTACTTTTTGGCGCGCGGTGCCTGCGCCTTGCGGCGCAGCGCTGCCACCGGACGGGCAAATCTCGAACCGCTCCGCCGCGTCATAGAAGCTCCTTCCGAGACCACGCTTTCGGCTGTTCAAGAACGATTGTTTTGAGGAGGTGGATCGTGACCCGCCTGACCGAACACCACCGCCGTCATATCATTGAACTGCTGGAGCAAGGCCAAGACCTGCCCCTCGATTATAAACACCTGCTCTTCCCGCCGGAGCGCCAGGAGTACGAATTAGTCTATGCCGGCAAGGAGCGGGAGGAAGACATCCTGGCCGAGACGATGGCCGTGCCGCTGCAGCCGGTCAAGACCTTCGGTGGCAACGGCGACAACGGCTGGCACAATATGCTCATCTTTGGCGACAACCTGCAGGCGATGAAGACGCTGTTGCAGTGGAAAGAGGAAGGCCGCCTGGTCAACGCCGACGGATCGCGGGGCGTGAAGCTGGTGTACATTGATCCACCGTTTGGAACTGGCGATGAGTATGGGCCTGGAAACGGTGAGATGTCTTATTCAGCCAAAGTCCAAGGTGCCAAATTTATCTCATTTCTTAGAAAGAGACTGGTGTTCATCAGAGAACTGCTGGCCGATACGGGGAGCGTTTTTGTGCGTTTGGATTATCACTTTGGTCACTATGTGAAGGTTGTTATGGATGAAGTCTTTGGCGAACAAAACTTTAGGAACGAGATCATCATAAACAGGGTGATGAGGTCTCTCCGTGGCCTGACGCGCTTCAATGTTAGTGTCGAATCGCTCTATTTCTATACAAAGACATCGAACTATTATTTCCATAATCCAGAAGCTCTTCGAAAATGCTACTACTGTGGCGCAGAAAAAGAGCCGGAGTGGTTAGATATGGTATCTCCAGGCTTGCGAAATCCACCGGAAAGGGTAATCTTCGGCAAGAGATATCTACCGAGACGGGGTAGACACTTCACATTTACTCAAGAGCGAATTGACGTTCTTGAACGCGAGGGCAGGATAAGAATAAACCCTGATGTTTCTTATTACGATTTGAATGGCAATCGTGTCGATGGACGACCAGAATATCTGCAGACTGAATCGGTACCAATCGACAATAACTGGACGGATATCAAAGGTTATGCCTTCAGCACAGGGTATCCAACCGAAAATAGCGAAGAGCTATTGGAGAGAGTGATTGTTACGGCATCCGAAAAAGGCGACATTGTCCTTGACGCCTTCGCTGGCTCCGGCACCACCCTGGCTGTGGCCGAAAAACTGGGTCGGCGATGGATCGGTATTGACTGTGGGAAGCTGGCTATCTACACCATCCAGAAGCGCATGCTCAATCTCCGCGAGGGAATTGGCAACAAGGGCAAGCGGCTCCAACCTAAACCATTCACCCTCTACAACGCCGGGCTGTACGATTTCTCCCAACTCAAGCGCCTGCCCTGGGAAGACTGGCGCTTCTTTGCCCTGCACCTCTTCCAGTGCCGCGATGAACCGCACACTGTCGGCGGCGTAGAACTGGACGGCTATCGCGGCGCCGATGACGTGCTGGTGTTCAATCACCTGCAACACGGCGGCGTGGTGCTGGATTACGGCTTTATTGACGACCTGCACAATCAGATCGGGGGTAAAGTCGGCGCCCGCTTTTTCATCATCGCCCCGGCGGCCAGCGTGACGTTTCTGGAGGACTACATTGACAAGGACCGCACCCGCTATTACATCCTGCGCATCCCGTACTCCATCATCAACGAACTGCACTCCCGCGATTTTGAGGCCATCACCCAGCCGGTGGATGAGAGCCAGGTCAACGAGACGGTGGAGGCAGTCGGGTTTGACTTTATTCGTTTGCCCGAAGTGGGCTGCGACTACTGGATCAAACCGCGGAAGGGGGAACTCATCAATGAGGCGGTCATCCACATCAAGACCTTCAAAAGCAAGGCCATGGTCAAGGGTGCCACTCAAAAAGGCAATCGCGAGACGCTCTCCATGGTGATGGTAGACTACGACTACGACGGCGAGGTCTTTGCCCTGGACGGTGTCTTTTACGCCGCCGATATCGAAAAGAACGATTGGGAAGTACACCTGCCGTTGGAACAGTTGGGCAGGCGGGCGATGATCATCTACATTGACATCTATGGCAATGAGTACCGCGAAATCAAGACGCCGGCCGATTTCAAGCCGGTTGGTGCCGAAGACGAGGCACAGGGGGCAACCGATGCGTGACCAGCAGACTTTCCTAAATCAAGATCTGGTGTTGCGTGTCAGCCCCAGCATAGACCCGGCCCGTTTCGACATCACGCGCTACGAGCCGTTCCTGGACGCGCTGTGTGGTCCGCGGGAGTACCAAAAAGAGGCGATCCGGACGGTGTTGCGCTATCTGCTGGGCGGGCGCTATGCCAGCCTACGCGCCCTGGCCGAGGAGAATTTCAATTCCAACGAAACGTTGCGAGAACGCTACGGTTCTTTCCGGGAAATGGAGCGTTACCTGCAACTACCCGATCAACTTTCGTGTTCAGTTGACCTGGCGACGGCCACGGGCAAGAGTTACGTAATGTACGGCGTTGCCCGCATCATGTTGGCCGAAGGCGTCGTGGATCGGGTGCTGGTGCTCTGCCCTTCCCGCACTATTGAGGACGGCCTGCTGGCCAAGTTTCGCGCCCTCTCCGCGGACGGCACGCTCAGGGATTTGCTGCCCGAGACCGCCCGTGTACGTAATCCGCACATCATTAACGGCACCGAGTCCATCGTGGACGGCACTATTTGCGTTGAAAACTTTCACGCCACTCTGGAGCACGTCAAGTCCTCCATCCGGGACAGCCTGGCCGGAAAAGGCGCGCGCACCCTGATCCTGAACGACGAGGTTCATCACGTTTACAACAAACACACCGGCCGGGACGCCACCAGTCGCAGCCTCAAGCGGTGGAAGGAATTTCTGCTCGATCCGACTTTTGGATTCCGCTATCTGGTTGGCTTTTCCGGCACCTGTTATGTGGAAAACGACTATTTTGCCGACGTTGTTTATCGGTATTCACTACGGGAAGCGATCGAGCAGGGATTTGCCAAGAGCATCGAGTATGTAGCGGAAGACACTTCGCAGTCGCAATACGAAAAGTTCCAGAAAATCTACGATAACCACCGCGAGAATAAGACCACCCGTTACCGCAAGGTCAAACCGCTTACGATTCTGGTGACCCGCGACATTTCTACCTGCAAGCAACTCACCGGGGGACTAATAGACTTTCTGGCCGAGCAAGAGGGTATCCCTCGCGAAGAGGCGGAGAAGAAGGTGCTTATCGTTACGTCGGCGCAGGAACATCAAGCTAACGTGCGCGCCCTGGCCGATGTAGATCGTCCCGATAACCCTGTGGAGTGGATCACCTCGGTCAGTATGCTCACCGAAGGCTGGGACGTGCAAAACGTCTTCCAGATTGTGCCCCACGAGGAGCGTGCGTTCAACAGCAAGTTGCTCATTGCCCAGGTCTTGGGGCGCGGACTGCGCATCCCCGACGTCTACAGAGGCGAACGTCCCGTGGTCACAGTCTTTAACCACGACGCCTGGTCCAGCCGTATCAAGCACTTGGTGGACGAGGTGATGGAGGTCGAAAAGCGGCTTTACTCTTACCCCGTCGCCAAGTCGCCCGACTATCATTTCACGTTGCGTCACATAGACTATAGCAAAACCCAGACGGTTGAGGAATTTGAGCAAACAGGGGAATACGAGTTCAGTAAAGGGTTCATCAAGCTAATCTCACAAGTTCCGGCATTGGAGCGCGAAACCACCTACGAGCGCGCCGTGGGCGGGGACCGCCGCACCAAGAAAACTCTGGTCCGATACAGGATGTACACGGTGGATGAAGTAGCAGAGGCCATCCATTACCGCTTGAGCTCGATTGATATGGAAACCGAGGGTGAAACGAACTATGCAGAACGTTACAACCTGGACTGGCTGAAAGTGGTGATACGCGAGTCCTTGAGGCGTGTGGGCGAAACCGAAGATAGGGTTAGCGAAGAAAATCGCCAGAGGCTATATGCCGCTTTTGGAACGCTCAGGCGAGGAGCAGCTAAACGTGTGCGCTATCAGATGTCGCCGGCAGCAGTTAGAGTTCTAAGTACTATGGACAGACCGCGAGATAGCGCAGGGTTGGCGGCCTTACGCAGAGGAGAAGTGACGGTCTTTGCGGATGAACACGCTTTCCGATTGAGCGATGAAGAGGTAAAAACACTATTGGAAGAAGTGCGCAATGACGAAAATCTACCGCGTGCTGCCTGGCACTACGTGGACAATGCTTTCCTGTTCAAGACGCCCCTGAACATTGTCCTGGCCAATCACAAACCGGAACGAGACTTCGTCCGCCAGTTGGTCAAGCCGGAAAATGCTGCCGCGATAGATGCCTGGATCAAATCCGCAGATCAGGGCTTTTATCCCATTGAATACGCTTGGCGCAAAGGCGAACACCCGAAGCGGGGCTACTTTAACCCGGACTTTTTCATCAAGAAGGGTAACGACATTTTGGTTATCGAGATTAAATGGGATAAGGAAATCAGCGAACCCTCTGATGAAAACAAAGGCAAATACCGATATGCCTGCCAACATTTTGCCACATTGAATCAACAGCAAAACGAGAGACGTTATTTCTTCCACTTCTTGACGCCGCGAGATTACGACGCCTTTTTTCAGTTTATACGTGAAGGCAACTACGAGTCATTTGTTTCCACTCTGGATGTGGTACTGGGAGAAAACGGTCAGCAGTAGGCACGGTTTTCGCGCAGAGCTGGCCGCATAACAAGTACGTGGAGCCGATACGCTTCGGTCGGTCGCTGCGCTCCCTCGCTCACGCGCGGCTGACGCGCACCGTTACACCACAGACGGTCCAAGGCTGTTCCGGCCTACGGGATTCGGAGGTCAGCAGCCGGAAGTCAAAAATCAGTAGCCAGAAGTCAGGAGTCAGGAGTCAGAAGGAAGAGCTGTAGTCTCCTCTTTCCTTATTCTGGATTCTGGATTCTAACTTCTGACCTTAGAATTCTGACTCTTAAGTTTTTATATCGCCCGCGTTACCTTGCCGGCTTTCAGGCACCGGGTGCAGACCTTAATCCGCTTGGGGCGCCCGTCAACGATCGCCTTCACCCGCTGGAGGTTGGGCGTCCAGGTGCGTTTGGTGCGGATGTGGGAGTGGCTCAACTGGATGCCGAAAGTGATGGTTTTGCCGCAAATTTCACATCTTCTGGCCAATTTTTCCACCTCCTTTTGACGCCACGGCCAAATTCTATCATACTTTCTGGCTTACTTTCAACCCCGTCCCCCAGCGATTTTCCCGCCGGTCCGCGGAAGAGACGCTGAGGTTGTGCCACTTCCCGCAGCGCGAGCCCCAGCGGCTGACGAGTTCCCCGCCGATGTAAACCTCGTTCACCTCGCAGTTGTTCGGACAGTCGCCGCAGGTGAAGGTGCGCGGCGTGCAGGTGAAGGAGGCGATGTAAGCGGCGCCCCGGAACTGCGAAGGCCGCCGGCGGCGCTCGTAGTTCCGTTTGGCCAGCAGGGCGGCCCCGAGCGCGCCCATTACCTTGAAATAGGGCGGGACGACGATTTCCATGCCCAGGCGGCTCTCAAATGCAGCGCGCATCCCGATGTTGGCGGCGACGCCTCCCTGGAAGAGTACCACCGGCTCGATCTTCCGGCCGCGGGCCACGTTGGCCAGGTAGTTCCCGGCCAGGGCCAGGCAGAGCCCGGCGATGAGGTCTTCCTTCTTGTAGCCCATCTTCTGCTTGTGAATCAGATCGGATTCGGCGAAAACACCGCACCGGCCGGCAATCTTGATCGGGTTGGTGGAGCGCAGCGCGTACTCGCCGAATTCTTCAATGGGGATGCCGAGGCGTACGGCCTGGTGGTCTAAAAAGGAACCCGTCCCCGCGGCGCAGACCGTGTTCATGTTGAAGCCCACCGGCACCCCGTTCTGGAAGAAGATGATCTTGGAGTCCTGTCCCCCGATGTCGATGATGGTCGAGACGTTCGGCTCCACCCAGCGGCCGGCCAGGGCGTGCGCGGTGATTTCGTTCTTCACGATATCCGCGCCCACCATGATCCCGGCCAGACGGCGGCCGCTGCCGGTGGTGCCGACGCCCGCGACTTCAACCTCGCCCACCGTTTCGTACAGCTGCCGGAAGGCGCGCTGGATCGCGTGGATCGGCCCCCCCTCCGTCCGCAGGTAGATGTCGAAAAGGACGTTGTGGTGCTCATCAATCAGCACCACCTTCGTGGTTACGCTCCCGACGTCTATCCCCAAAAAATTCGGCATGTATCAGCCAACCTCCGCCAATTTGCGTTCTTTCAGGATGTCTAAAAAAGCCTCGATTCTGGTTTCGAATCCCGCTTCACCCGTCTGGTCCGTGATGATGTGGGTCAAAACCGGCAGGTCGAACTTTTGGCTGAGCTGCACCAGGATGTTCTGCGCCACGATCTCCGGCATGCAGGTGAAGGGCATCAGGTGAATGATGCCGTCAATACCCTCTTTGCGCGCCAGCGCCGCCAGTCCGATACTGATGTGGCCGTGCCCGCCCACCTCCGTACCCAGGTACGGGAGTGCGGCGGCCTTGATCTCGTCGCGCCGCCGCAGGGCTTCCCGGGTCGGGAAGATGTGCTTGTGAAACCACTGGGTCACCGAGATTTCCCGGTCCACCCAGACCCGGGGGTCGGCGGAGCGGCCCAGCATCCGCTCGAGATGCAGGTTGATGTAACTTTCCAGCACCACCCAGATTTCGCCGATGATCCGGACCCGCACGGGATGGGTTTCCTCGGTGGGGATGCTGTTTGCTTCGTCTAAGAAATCCTGGAGCAGTTTCTGCACCGCCTGGGAGTCGGGAGCCCGCTCGACGGCCCGGACGAAGCGCTGGAAAAGCCGGTCCACGGTTCCCTGCTTGCTTTCGAAAGCCCGGATCCGGTGGCATTCCTGCTCCGCCCGGTCAATGGCCGCGATCCGGTGGTAACCGGCGTAAAGCGCCTTGATGATCCGCCACCAGGAGGCGTTGTTCGTGGCTTCCTTGATGGCGCCGCGGAACTTCCCCCACCGGGCGGCGAGGGGCAGCGGTGAATCAATA
>JASEJH010000058.1:2977-8149 GCA_030016455.1 Thermoanaerobacteraceae bacterium | reverse complement strand
GGGGGACTGCTTTTGTCAAAGGGGCTCAAAGCTTCGCGGCCCCCCTGGTTGTTGGTGGTTTTACTTCTTGTCGGAGGCCTGGCAGGCAGCGCCCTGGGGGATTCGGTTGCGGTTTTTTCTCCTTTTCTTAGCAACGCTTCCCGGGTTAGTCTTGGTCCGGTAACGCTGAATCTCGGATTCTTCCATCTCACCTTCGGTTTGGGCTTGGTCATCGGGCCGCTCACCGTCCTGGGTTTTATCGCGGGATATCTCGTTTACCGGCGCTTATAGAGGTCTTCTCATGGTCTGCGCTGTCCGGCGCAATCAGGTCGCCGCTTTCGAGCGCCAGGACCGACGCTTGATTCTTTTGTGGGGAGATGCCTTTAGTAAAGGATGAAGGATGAAGGATGAAGGAGGAGAATAAAAGGGCCGGCACGGCATACCGGGTGACGATCCGGGAGTTGCCGGAAGAAATAAGGCCCCGCGAGCGGCTCTGGCGGGAGGGGCCGGGGGCGCTCACGGAGACCGAGCTGCTGGCGGTTATTTTGCGGACGGGCTCGCAGGAGGGGTCGGTGCTTGATCTGGCGGCTTACCTGTTGGGGGTTTTCGGAGGCCTGCCGGGAATAGCCAGGGCGGCCTTCGAGGAGTTGAGCGCGGTCAAAGGGGTGGGGCCGGCCAAAGCCGCCCAACTGATGGCCGCGGTGGAGTTGGGGCGGCGGCTCAGCGCTTCTGCCGGGTTTCGGCCGAAGGTCACGACGCCGGAGGATGCCGCGAGCTTGGTGCTGGCCCAGATGCGTCACCTCGACCGGGAAGAGTTCCGGGTGATCCTTCTGGATACCAAGAACCAGGTGCTCAAGGTGGAGACCGTGGCGGTGGGCGGTTTGAACAGTTCCGGGGTCGAGCCCCGGGAGGTCTTCAAGAGCGCGGTCCGACAGAGTGCGGCGGCGGTAATCCTCGTTCACAATCACCCGAGCGGTGATCCGACACCAAGCCGTGAGGACGTGGCGCTCACCCGGCGGCTGCTCCAGGCCGGGGAGTTGCTGGGGATCGAGATTTTGGACCACCTGATCATCGGAGATAATAAGTACGTGAGTCTCAAGGCAGAGCAGTTGCTGAAATAAACACAGAAAGGAAGTCTTTGAGCCGTGCTAAGTTTCGGTATTTTTTCCAGGGACATGGGGATTGATTTGGGAACGGCAAACAGCCTGGTTTACGTGCGGGGTCGGGGAGTGGTCCTGCGGGAGCCGTCCGTGGTGGCCATTCACAAGGATACAAAACAGATCCTGGCGGTCGGGGAAGAGGCAAAGCAGATGATCGGGCGCACCCCAGGGAATATCGTGGCCATCAGGCCCCTCAAGGACGGGGTGATTGCCGATTTTGATACCACCCAGGCGATGATTAAATATTTTATTAACAAGGCGTTGCGGGGCCGGCGTTTCTTTATCCGGCCGCGGGTGGTGATCGGGGTACCTTCGGGGGTAACCACCGTGGAGGAGAGGGCGGTACGGGAAGCGGCCGTCCAGGCCGGCGCCCGCGAGGTTTACCTGGTGGAAGAGCCCATGGCGGCGGCGATCGGTGCCGGCCTGCCGGTGCACGAACCTACCGGAAACATGATCGTGGATATCGGCGGGGGTACGACGGAGGTCGCGGTCATCTCTTTAGGCGGGATTGTGACCAGCCGCTCGATCCGGATTGCCGGCGA
This sequence comes from Thermoanaerobacteraceae bacterium, assembly GCA_030016455.1. GTDB lineage: Bacteria > Bacillota > Desulfotomaculia > Desulfotomaculales > Ammonificaceae > Yes71-27. The sequence continues at coordinate 6,468 of JASEJH010000058.1, read as the reverse complement.
CGAGATGGACGAGGCGATTATCCAGCACATCAAAAGGAATTACAACCTGATGATCGGAGAGCGCACGGCGGAAGAAATTAAGATCAAAATCGGGTCGGCATATAAGCCCGAGAACTTGGGGAAGATGGATGTGCGCGGCCGGGACCTGGTAACCGGTCTGCCCAAGACCATCAGGGTCACGGCGGAGGAGATCCACGAGGCGCTTGCCGAGCCGGTGGGGGCAATCCTGGAGGCGATCAAAGCGACGCTCGAGGGAACGCCGCCGGAACTGGCCGCGGACATTATGGATCGCGGGATTGTGATGGCCGGCGGGGGATCGCTACTGCACGGGCTTGACCGCCTGGTTGCCGAACAGACGGGAATGCCCGTAACAATTGCGGAAGAACCCCTTCAGGTAGTGGCGTACGGCACCGGTTACATTCTGGACAATATTGAGGTGCTGCGCCGGGTGGTGTTGCAGCCCCGGAAGGTGGTATAATGCCTTCGTGGCAGTATGTAAAGCGAGTTTTGCTGGTTCTTGTCCTGCTCGGGTTGGCTCTGAGCGCGATGCACCTGACCGGGCCCGACCGCACCGGCAAACCCAGCCTGCTCGTGCTCTGGGCCAGGGACGTGGTGGCACCGGTCCAACACGGCCTGTGGCAAGCCGCCCGGGTGGTGAGTGCCGGAGCGGCCTTTGTTTTTTCTTTCGGCCGGGATACCGGTTATACGCGCTCCCTGGAGAAAAAAGTGGCGGAGCTGCAAGGCGAGGTCAAACGGTTGCGGGTGGTGGAGCAGGAAAACAGTAGGCTTAAAGCGCTTCTGGATTACAAGGAAACGCACGGCGGTGCAAGCTTGGTGGCGGTGGTGATCGGCCGGAATCCCGATAACTGGTTCGGTACCATCACCATCAATCGTGGCCGGGCGGACGGCGTAACGCGCGGCGCGGTTGCGGTAACTCCCGCCGGTCTGGTGGGAAGGGTTCTGACCGTCAGCAACCACACGGCGGAAGTGCTTCTGATAACTGACCCGCGCAGCGCGGTGGGGAGTGCCGTTTATGAAACCCAGGTGCCAGGGATTGTATGGGGTACGCTCGGCGAGGTTGAAAGGCTTAAAATGCAGTACGTGGTTAAAGACGAGCCGGTACGCAAGGGCTTTCTGGTGCGAACCTCCAGCCTCAGCGGGGTCTTCCCGCCCGGGATACCGGTGGGCACCGTTACCAGGGTTGCGGAGGAGGAAAGCGGTCTCTTTAAGACGGTGTACCTCCGGCCGGCGGTGGACCTTAACCGGTTGGAAGAGGTGCTTATACTTTTAAAGCAGTGATTAAAGGTCAGAATCCAGGAGCCAGAATCCAGAAGTTTAAAAGAGGGAATTCGCGTAGCTAATCTCTACAAAAGCTATTCTGAATTCTGGATTATTGACCCGTTAACTGGTGATAAGGCGTGCGGACGTTTACCTTCCTCTTACTGATCGCGGTTGTACTTCTTTTGGAGCAGACGGTGCTCAATTTCCTCCGGGTGGCGGGGGTAAAGCCCGACCTGGTGCTCCTGCTAATTGTTTTTAACGGGATGCTGAAAGGTTCCCGTGAGGGAGCATACTGGGGCTTCGTTGCCGGTTTGGTTCAGGACCTGGCCGGGGGGTACTACATCGGGCTTAACGCTCTCAGCAAGCTTCTGGCGGGTTACGCGGCGGGTCTGGTTGAGGTTCGGGTTTATAAAGAAAGCCTGCTGGTGGCGGCCGCGGTGGTCTGGGGTGCCAGCGTGGTTTCCGGAAGCGCAACTTTTCTGTTGCTTTTGGTTTTAGGGATTGCCGTCACGCCTTTAGACGCCTTTTTGCGGGTGGTGTTCCCGCTTGCAGTGTATAACAGCCTTCTAAGCCTGCTGTTCTACCGCCCCTTTCACCGCGCAACCTTTTACGGCATCTTACGGGAGGAACGGTACTGATTTTGGAAAAGAAAGCGGTCGAAAAAAAGGCGCGGGTCTTTCTGACCGTGGTTACGCTCATCTTCCTGGTCCTCCTTTTTCGCCTGGCGGACCTCCAGCTTTTCCGGACCGAGCGGTTTGAAGTGCTGGCGCGTGAAAACCGGCTGCGGTTGATGACCATCAGGGCGCCGCGGGGAGAGATGTACGACCGGGCCGGGCGGAAAGTGGTCGGCAACCGGCCGGTTTATACCATTTCGCTGGCGGATTTCGAGCAGCCGATCCCGCCGGCGGTAATCGAACGGCTGGCCGAGCTCCTCGGCAAGGAGGAGGCGGAAATCCGCCGGAAGCTCCAGGAGCAGTCGCGGCCCTACGAACCGGTCCGGGTGGCCACCGACGTGCCGCTCGCCGTTGTGACGTTCATCGAGGAGCATCAGGAGGACTTCCCGGGCGTACTGGTGGACATTACCCCGGTACGTGCCTACCCCTTCGGCAAGACCCTGGCGCATGTGCTGGGCTACGTTCAGGAGATCAAACCCGAACAGCTCGAAAAGCATAAAGACGAGGGGTACAGGCTTGGCGATCCTTTCGGGCAGGACGGCCTGGAGTACCTGTTCGAAAGCTACCTCCGGGGAAATGACGGCGCCCGCTACCTGGAAGTGGACGCTGTAGGGCGTCCGGTGCGAGACCTGGGCGCAAAGAAGCCCACGGCGGGAGCGAACCTCGTTCTCACCATCGACATAGACCTGCAGCGGGTGGCCGAAGAGGCGCTGGTACGGGAAATAAAGGCGGCGCGGGCCCGGAAGGAGAAGTTCCCGGCGCCCGCCGGGGCGGTGGTGGTGGAAGACCCGCGTACGGGCGAAATCCTGGCGATGGCCAGTTTCCCGGCTTACGACCCGGCGGTTTTCAACAAGGACCTGAAACCGCAGGACGTGCAGCGTATCTTCGGTTCGCCGGATAAGCCTTTCCTGAACCGGGCGATCCGGGCCTACCCGCCGGGTTCGACCTTCAAAATGGTCACCGCGCTGGCCGCCCTGGAGGCGGGGAAGATTACCCCGAAGTTCAGCGTCAATTGCTCCGGCACCTACGTGCTGGGGAGGGTTTTTCACGACTGGCTCGCCGGGGGACACGGACGGGTGGATCTCGTGCGGGCCATTCAGGTTTCTTGCAACGTCTATTTCTGGACCATCGGCAATCTGACGGGAATAAATGAGATCGCCCGGGTGGCGCACGAGTTTGGCCTGGGACAAAAGACGGGAATCGGTTTGCCAGGGGAGATAGCCGGGGTCGTCCCTACGCCCGATTACAAGTACAAGACGGTGAAGGCTTACCTGGATTCAGTTTTCGGGCCGCGGTTTGAAGCGGTGGAAAAAGAATACCAGGAGTTGCTGGCCCAGGCGGGGGATGCGGCGGAAAGGAAGCAGTTAGAAAAAGAAATGGAGCAGAAAAAGGCGCAAATCCAGGCCGAGTATGACCGTTACGCCTGGGACCTGAAATGGCGGTCTTACGATACCCTGAACACCGCGACCGGCCAGGGTTACAACCTCTATACGCCCCTGCAGCTCGCAAATTACGTTGCGGCGATCGCCAACGGGG
>JASEJH010000058.1:0-2967 GCA_030016455.1 Thermoanaerobacteraceae bacterium | reverse complement strand
CGGGGGAACGCTTTACCGGCCTTTTCTGGTGAAAAAAGTAGTGGACCCCAAAGGAGAGACGGTGGCTGAGTTTCGGCCGGAGGTTATCCGCCGGATAAAGGTGAAGCCGGAGCACTTAAGTGCGGTTCAGAAAGGAATGGCCCTGGTTACCAAGCCGGGTGGCACGGCGTACGGTTCCTTCTATGATTTTCCGGTACCGGTTGCCGGGAAAACCGGGTCGGCCGAAAACCCGGGCCGGGGCACACACGCGGTTTTCATTGGCTACGCTCCGGCAGATAACCCTGAGGTAGCCGTTGCCGTACTGGTGGAAAATGCCGGGCACGGCGGTACGGTAGCGGCGCCGGTGGCGCGGGATGTTTTGGCGCAATACTTCGGAGTACAACTTAATTCGCCTGCCGAACCGCAAAGCGTGGGGGCTGGAGACTAGTTTTTGAGGATGGTGCCGCTCGGGAAACCAGAAAATTCATTTTTTTGTCAAAAAAAGAGAAAAAAAGCTTGAAAATCCTTCGGATTTTTCAGGTGCGTTTAGCAGGATTTGGTTTGGGGGGCGCGAATACACAAAGAGGGAGGAGAGTGATGATGTTGGGGCCCGAGCAGATGGCGTCTGAGTTTCGGTTGGCCAAGGTGGAGGACCACCAGACGATCCTCGTTCAGCGAACGCTGCGGTCGGGTCAGAGCATTTTTTACGCGGGTAACGTTATCGTACTGGGGGACGTTAATCCCGGGGCCGAAATCGTGGCTACGGGTGATGTGATCGTCATCGGGAAGTTGAAGGGTACGGTCCATGCCGGTGCCGGCGGAAACGAGGGGGCGATCGTGGTTGCATTCCGGTTTGAGCCGACCCAACTCCGGATCGCGGGCCATGTTGCCCAGCCGGCGGAGGAAACACTGCCGCCCGGAAAACCGGGATTGGCGCGGATCGTGGACGGTGCGGTGGTGATAGAGGCGTTCTCCCTGACGGGGGAGCGTAAGGGTCCTCCAAGTGTTTTGCGGACATTGCCGAACGCACCGGTTGTAGAGAGCAAGGCTCGGCATACGGGGGCGGGAGCCAAACGGCGAAACCGGGGGGCAGTTTCAGAGAAGGCCAGGTAGCTTTGCGGGTGCTTTTCAAGAGAGAATTTACATGGTAGGGAGGACCAAGAATGGGAGAGGTCATTGTAATTACTTCCGGTAAAGGAGGCGTGGGCAAGACCACGGCTACGGCCAACATCGGCGCGGGGCTGGCCCTCCGCGGCTATAAAGTGGCCCTGGTTGATGCCGACATCGGTCTTCGGAATCTCGACGTGGTCCTGGGTTTGGAGAACCGCATTGTTTATGACCTGGTGGACGTCGCACACGGACATTGCCGGCTGAAGCAGGCGCTGATCAAGGATAAACGCTTCGAAGGTTTGCACCTTTTACCGGCGGCCCAAACCAAGGATAAAACGGCGGTCAAGCCGGAACAGATGAAGGAGATCTGCCTCCAGCTGAAGGAAGAGTTCGATTACGTGATTATTGACTGTCCGGCCGGGATTGAACAGGGATTCAAAAATGCCATTGCCGGAGCGGAAAAGGCGATTGTGGTTACCACCCCGGAAGTTTCGGCCGTGCGTGACGCCGACCGGGTGATCGGGCTTTTGGAAGCGGCGGAATTGAAAGAGCCGAAGCTGGTCATCAACCGGTTGCGTCCCAAGATGGTCCGGCAGGGGGATATGATGACCATCGAAGACATCATCGAGATTCTGGCGGTTGACCTTCTCGGGGTGATTCCGGAAGACGAGCAGATTATCGTTACCACGAACCGGGGGGACACGGTGGTTCAGGACCAGCGCTCCCGGTCGGGAGAGGCTTTTCGAAATATTGCCCGGCGAATCTTAGGAGAGCCGGTACCGCTTATGGACCTGGAGCGCGACGGGAATCTCTTTACCCGGCTGCGGAAGATAATCGGCTTGAGGTAACCAGGTAGAGAGGGGGAAGATGCTTTGCTGGATTTTATAGTCCGGTTTTTTCAGCGGCATTCTTTAGGGAGCAAAGAAGTGGCGAAAGAGCGCTTGCGGTTGGTTTTGGTGCACGACCGGGCCAACGTCTCGCCCGAGTTGCTGGAACTCTTGAAAAATGACCTGGTCCAGGTGATCTCGAAGTACATCGAGATCGACGAGCGGGGGCTGGAAGTTACCCTTGATTCCTCGGAAGAAATGGTGGCCCTTGTGGCGAGTATCCCGGTCCGGCGGGTGAAAAGGGCCGTCAAAGTGGCTTCGGTCTAAAGCTCTTGACGCCGCGCCCGGCATGCGGTTCGCCGGCCGCCGGTGGCGGGGTTGGAATTCCTTCGGAGGTAAACGGGTTCAGGTCTTGAAAGCTGGTCCGGAAAGAGCGGCCGCAGCAGAAGCGGCCTTTTTCGTTTGCCAAGAATCGCTTCTGGGTTTAAAATCTAATGTCAAGAATCCAAAAGTAACAGCTCAAAGTTTAGGGTTCACAGTTCGGGCTTATGCTGGTGACCTTTGAGGTCGGTTCACAGTTCAAGGTTTGAAAATTTAAGTCAAAAAAACTTCGAACCGACCCTAAATCTTGTCAGTTTAAGCTTGAACTTCGAACTGACCTTAAAATCAGTCCGTCGAAGCCTAACTTACCCTGGAGGGATAGTTTTGGACCCTGAAGATAATATGTGCTTCGCGTGCAGTCCAAAGAATCCGATCGGACTCAAGCTGCGCTTCCGCCGGGAAGGAGACGTGGTGCGGGCTGATTTCCTGGTTCAGCCCGAACACCAGGGGTGGCCGGGGTGCCTGCACGGGGGCTTAACCGCCACGCTGTGCGACGAGGCGATGGCGCAATGGCTGTGGCTGCAGGGAGTTGAGGCTTATACGGGTGAGCTGACGGTGCGCTTTAAGAGAAACATTCCCGTGGGGACGCTGGTCGAGGTGGTGGCCGAGCTTGCTGCACGCCGGGGGAGGCTGATCCTCCTTACGGCTGCCGTTTTGCTTCCCGGCGGGA
>JASEJH010000057.1 GCA_030016455.1 Thermoanaerobacteraceae bacterium | reverse complement strand
GCTCGATGTAGCCGGTAAGTACAAACGAACCCATCAGCTCATGCCTCCCCGTCCGCCTACAACAACTCGGTCAACTCAGCGACCGACAGCCTGGCGCTCTTCAGGATGGCGTTAACCACCTTCGGAGAAAGAGTCTCGCCGGCGTGCACCGGCACTGTAGCCCAGCGCGTGGGGTCCTCTACGTGGCTCATAAAGTGGTGGCTGCCCTCGATTCTTTTCACCGCAAAACCTGCCCGATTGAGGGCGCGCAACATTTCTTTCCCGGTAATCCGGGGTAGCCTGGTCACGCCGGAACAACCACTTCTACTACCGAAACGTCTACATCACCTGAAGGTACCGGCTGCCCGGTAGCGATGAGCCCCTTGACAGTGGCGGCAATCGCTTCCTGCACCCTTCCCACCGCTTGCTCCTTTGTCTCTCCCTGGGTGGCGCACCCGGGCAGGGCGGGAACGGTGGCAACATAAACGCCGGTCTCACAGTCCCATTCGAGAACAACCTTAAAACGCATCAGTTCAGCCTCCTTAAAATCTCACCTGGCTACCTCGACGTTTACGGTATCAATGCTTTCGTTGGCGACCAGAGCACGGGCATATGCAAGACAGGCCTTCATCTCCTCCGGTTCAAGGTCGGGATAATCGGCTAGAATTTCTTGCGGCGTTACGCCTTGCTCTAAAAGGCCCAGGATGTTTTCCACCTTGATGCGCATGCCGCGAATAATGGGTTTGCCGCCGCTTTTATTATACCACAAAAAATTTTTCTTCCGGGCGGAACTTTTTCCGGCGCGGCGGTTATGCGAGCAGGTAACGCGGCGAATTTGCTGATTCTTTCCGGCAAGTGGCGGGGATTAAAAAGTCCCAGGGCGGTAGCAACCGTCTGCCGGATTACCGGAAGAGGCAGACCGCACACTTATTTCAAGTTTTCCCATTCTTGGAGACTGATTTTGCGATTAATTATCTTTTCGACCTCTGCAAGCATCATTTTCAATTGGGGTACCGAATACTCCGGATTAGAGGGTATGCTGAGGCGGTATTCTCCATAAACCATAAAGTAGTGGCGCGTTCCAGAGTAAGGCCCTTTAAAGCCTAATTTGCGGAGGCGGCTGATGAAGTCACGGCGCTTACAGGGCGCCCAGCGACTCATGACGGGGCTCCTCGTTGAGGTCAATATCACCGATTACCGGCAGGGGGTGCTTGAGTTTCAGCCCTAAAAGAATCCATTCTTCCAGGGTCGAACGCAATTCCCGCTCGCATTCCCGCAGCGTGTTCCCGAAGGCGACAACACCCGGACAGGGCGGGATGCGCCCGGCGAAGGTGCCGTCTTCCAACTTGTCGTAGACGGCCTGCGCCATTGCCTGCTCGATGTAGTCCGTAAGCACAAACGAACCCATCAGAATCATACCTCCCGTCGCTTTGGACCGGTTTAGGATGAAACTGCCTCCTTTACTACCGTAGAAAAGGAACGGAGCAAAAAGTCCTTCGCGTCAAGAATTTCCAAAAGAACCGGCTCGCCGTCCGCCGCGAAGTGGACGATTATCTGTCCGGCTTCTTCCGCGTAGTCAATCGGCTTATCGGAAAGCTCGATCAAAAGCGCATCCACGTCTTTGCTGTACTTAATTCTTTCCATACCGCGACCTCCTTCCGGGATAGACTGTTATTACCAGTATTTCACCACATCTTTCCTCGTAAACCACCCGCAGTACGTGGGTTTCATCGTAGGCCTTTTGGGCGATTTTGCGCTGTCCGTATCCTCCCGCGGTGCATAAGCCCACCTTGGTACGTTGGTAATACCATTATACCATAAAGAATTTTTTCTTCCGGGCGGAACTTTTTCCGGCGGGGCGGTGGGAGTTAGGCTGTAGGGGCGGATATTTGGGGTCCGTTCAACGTTCTACGTTCGGCGTTCGGCGGAAGCTGGAGAGCCGCGGGGATTTGGAAGATATTCTCAGACGCGGCCGGCTGCCCGGTTGCCGGCCGGCGCGGAACGGGATATAATGGGAGTCAGAGATGAATGTCATTAGGCTTATCAATGAAGGATAGAGGCTACCGGATAAGGATAACAGTAATACGGGGGTGACGCTTATGCGACGATTTACCGTTATCTTAGAAAAGGAAAAGGATGAAGACGGTCAATTGCATCAGTACTTAAAGAATGCAGGGGGATTACAGGAGGTGAAAAAACAATGGCCATAAAGCGCTTTACAGCAGCCGTAACCAGGGAAGGCAAGTGGTATGTTGCCCGTTGTTTGGAGGTGGAGGTTGCGTCGCAGGGAGAAACTTTGGAGGATGCCTTGGTCAATCTAAAGGAAGCGTTAGAACTTTACTTTGAGGACGCCGAGGAACCGGTGGCAACGGAAACACCGATTATAGCACCCTTAGAAGTAGAGGTCGCTTTATGAGCCAATTACCCGTTCTATCCGGGAAAGAAATTATTCGCCTCCTGAAGACCATCGGATTCAAGGAAGTAAGTTGCAAGGGAAGCCACGTGAAACTTAAAGGCTACTGGGCGGGGGAAAGGAGAACGGTAATTGTTCCCCTGCACGATGAACTTGCCTTCGGTACGCTCCGCTCGATTTTACGCCAGGCTGGGTTAACGGTTTCTTCCCATACCGCGACCTCCTTCCGGGATAAACTATCTCTTTCTATCGGTGATGTTGCTCTCCGCAATCCGGTAACGATAATTAGCCCTGGCTGTGGCGCCGCTTTTCGAGAAACTGTTTAACCGCCACCCGGACGAGCGTTGCGCGGTCCATCCCCAAACGGCGTGCCTCTCGAGTGATAGCCAGCATATCGCCCGCGTCAAAGCGCACGCTGAGGACCACGCGCTTGGGTTTGTATTCCACCGCTTCAACTTCTCCTTCTTCGAACTCCGTAGAATCATGAGTATCCCAAAACTCGGCCATCTCCCCAATGGTTTTAAATTCCGGCAGCTCTTTTTTCGCCATCCTATTCACCTCGCTTGAGTTTTTGGAGGTAATAATCTCGCTCTTTGGGTTTCATTTCCCTCACGGTAACCGGCATGAATACATTTTTCAGTGGTGGCTTGCTGAAAACAATACCCGGGATGAATAGATACCTGCCTTCCGCTGTCCGCCCATATACTAAATATGCCGGTGAAGAACCCAAAGATTTGGTTTTGACCCACAAAGGCGGATAATCTTGGTTTTCCAGGACTTCATTTACTTCTACGGGCGACGCACGCTTAGCGAAATGCTCTGCCCGGTCAGGCGGTATGTAACAACCAATGATTTTACGCGGCATTGCTTGCCTCCGTAATCCAAACCACTACATTAGCTAAATAGTAGCATACGCGATGAGGGTTAGCAAGATTCTTCATACCACAAAAAATTTTTCTTCCGGGCGGAACTTTTTCCGGCGCGGCGGTGTCTAATTAACCAGGTAGCCGAGGAGAAATCCGCCAGTCCCGGCAGGAAAATGGCGGGGAATGGAGAATATTCCTCCTTCGGTTAACCAGAGTAGTCGCTAGATTTTGTGAGGTCAGAAGTTCGGGGGTTGGCATTTGGGATTCTCGGAGGAATTCGCGCTAAGCCGAATTCCTACCGCTGACTTCCGACATCCAACCTCCTGCCTCTAACCTCTGACTGAGGAGGTGATGACCTGGCAGCATACGGCCGCCAGGCCGGAGCAAGGGGAGCCCAGCACTCAACTGTAACGAGGTTTCCGTGGCAAGGGCTAAGGAAACCGCCTCTCCAGGTCGAGTGCCGGGCGGCGAAGTCCCGAACACCTCGGGAAGTTCTCTCACAAAGAAGTTCCTTTTGCTTCCGAATTCAGCAACCAAATAATGAACCAAGGAGGGAAAAAGCTTGATAAAAGCGCGCAAGAAATGGCTCAGCATCCTGCTGACGGTGACGTTTCTGATTAGCATCATGCTGCCGCTCGGCGGGGTGGCGAACGCGGCGACGACTTACGGTGCACTGACTACACCTACGGTGGTTCCGCCTGCAACGAATACGGCCCTGGGCACTATCTTAATCACCATTGATACACTAGGTTCTGGGACGCACAAAGCGGTATTTACTTTACCCACCGATTTTGATAGGGGTACTCCTACCGCTTCACTAGTTGAACCTAGCGGGGCTGCGATTTCACCGACTATTGACACATCTGGTTATGGTTCCAATGAGTTTCGCTTGGATGTTACGGCAAGTGCAGTTTACAGCGATGTTAAGATCAGTGTAGCTTTGCCAGACGTTGATGTTCCTTCCGATGCGAGTGGCGACATTACATGCACTATCACCAATTTGTCGGGCCAGCTTTCGAGCGGCAGCGTGGTTGTGGGGAAAGCCTCCACTGGCCAAGTTGACCTCTCGGTAGTTGAAACGCCGAACATCACGTCGTCCGGCACCAGCGGCGGTAAGATTCAGATTAACTTGAAGGAAAACGCCGCCGGTGGCTTGAAGGTGGCTGCCACTTCGCTCAAGTTCACACTTCCGAGCGGATTTGAGTGGACGGGAACCCCCACAATCATTAACGTAGCCGATGGCTCTACCGTCACGACTGGTGTTTATGCAAACATCGATTCCGACGCGCGGAAGCTCATCATCAAGCGCGAGGGTACAGTAGGAGCCAAGCTCTTCTACCGCGTGAAGACCGACATCAGCGTTGACGAGTCGACAGCCAAGTTCGGCGACGTTGTTGCAACCGTTAGCGGTGACAGCAGTTATTCCCCGAGTGACCTAACGGTGGCGAAGTACCAGGACTATGGTGTTACGATCACCGGTAAAACCACTGAAGAGGTGATCGCGGGACGGACTGACCAGGAAGTCGGCGACTTCTACATTGAAGAGGCCGCTCCGGGTAGCCTCATTGACGGCAGAACCCTTACGCTCAAGCTGCCGGCGAACGCCAAGTGGGTAACGGAGCCTTCCGTAACCGTAGAGAAGGGGAATGTAGTGCTTAGTAGCTGGTCGTCCGTTGATGATCGGACAATCAAAGCTACGGTCACAGGAAGCACCACTGCGAGCAAAGTACTTCTCAAGGACGCAAAGGTTAAGCTTGCTGTGGATACCGCCGGCGACCTGGCCATTGAGGTTGGCGGTACCGCAGGAGCCACCGGGTCCGTCGTTGTTGCTAAGGTGGTCGCTCCTATTTCCGCCAGTGCTGCTAGCACGCCCAACTTGAAGATCGGCGAGCAGAGCCAGGCAGCCGGTGACATTACGATTACTGAAGGCAAGAAGGAAGCCATTGACAAAGTTACCGGCGATGACCTGGTACTTGAAGCTCCGACAGGCGTGGAGTTCGCTGCTGTGCCGACGGTCACTGTGACGGACGGTGATCTTGTAGTAGATAAAGTCACCAAGAGTGGCCGTTATGTCTACATCGAGCTGAAGAGTACCAGCAGCAAGGCCAGCACGATCAAGGTCTCCGACATCAAGTACACGGTTGACCGGACGGTTCCTGTGGGACCGATCGAGCTTAAAATCAAGGGTGACGGCGTCAATAAGACGGCTACAGACTTCGCAAACGCCACGGTTGCAGCCAAGGTCGTGAACGCCAACTGCGTCACCCCTGCGCCTGGCGAGCAGAAGGTTACCACCCAGCTCACCATCGGCAACACCACGATGAAGGTCAACGGCCAGGATGTTGCGATGGATGCTGCGCCGTACATCAAGGACGGCCGGACGATGATCTCGGTCCGCTGGGTGGCACAAGCGCTCGGGGTTGCGGATGAGAACATCATCTGGGACGGCGCGAACCGGACGGTTACCGTGATGACCAGCACGCGGGTCGTCCAGATGAAGATCGGCAGCAAGGTGATGACGGTTAACGGCGCGTCCATCACGATGGACGTGGCGGCGGAGATCGTGCCGCCTGGCCGGACCTGCATCCCGATGCGGTTCCTCGCCCAGGCGCTCGGTGCGAAGGTGACCTGGGACGACACCACCAAGACGGCAATATTCGAACTATAGTCACAGCACTCACCGAAGGGTCCGGGTAGAAATGCCCGGACCCTTTTATTGTGCGCCCGGCTTTGAGCGATCGCTTTATTTGGATGGGAAAATGTTATGGCTTTCATCGGTGGCCTTTAAAGAGCAGTTGAATATTTTTCCGGCTTGCGCGGCACTGGTTAAGGTGTTATATTTAAGTTGATTAACTATTTTGTGACAGGGGCGGTCAGGAAATGCGGCGTTTAGGAATGGTTGTAACAATAGTTCTCTTGGGGACGTTGCTTCTGGCGGTGCCGGTGGCCTGGGCGAATGGGCCGCAGGAGCCTCCGAAACTCTCTTTGCAGGAGGCGGTGGAGCGGGCGTGGAAGGCCAGCGACGCAATCCGCGCAGCCGGGGCCGCGGTGGATAAGGCCTACCAGCAGCGCAAGGACGCGGCGGACGTGGTGAGCCGGATGTTTATCCCTGCGCCGGGGCCGGAGCAGGACCCTTACGTAGACGTGGCCTGGACGGGGCTTTTAAAGGCTGATGCTTCCTGGCGGATGGCGGAGAAGGATCTGGCGAACAAGAAGGAGAGCGTGGCGCTTGAGGTTTACCAGAAGTACTTTGCGGTCCTATCTGCCCAGGCAGCGGTCTACAAGGCCGAGGCGGCGCTGGCGAGGGACCGCTGGGCGCTGCAGGTCGCCAGGGCGGTCTACTGGAGCGGTTGCGGCACGCGGACGCAGCTCGCGGCGGCCGAGGCGAAGTTAGCAGGAGCAGAAAAAGGTTTGGCGGCGGCGCGGGAGGCGCTCGATAAAGCATGGGTAGCCTTTAATCGTCTTGTTAGCTTACAGCCGCAGGACAGACCGGTGCTGGTGGAGGAACCGGCGGTAACCCTGCTGCTTGTGGACAGCCTGGAGACAGAGGCGGAGCGGGCGGTCGAGTCTTCAGTGGATATTTTCAAGCTCGAACGCGCGCGCGATATGGCGCAGTGGGACCTCGACTACCCCTGGACGCTTGATACCTATGGGCGAGCGGTTTACCGGACTTACAACGTGCAAAAACACGAAGTGGACATCGCTGGCTACAACCTGACCATGGCGCGGGAAGCGCTGAAGGAGCGGGTGCGGAGCACCTACCACGACATCCGCGCCTTGGAGGAGCAGGAGGCGGCGCTCGAAGCCGCCGTGCAGACGGCGCAGGACGGCCTGCGGGTAGTGCAAGCGCAGTACAAGGTCGGCCTGGTCGGGCGCGACAAGGTGCGCGAGGCGGAAACTAACTTGGCTGAAGTGCAGGCGAACCTTTACAGCCTGAAATGCCAGCACGCGGCGCTCCTCGCTACCTGGCGCTACTTAACGGGGCGGCCAGTGGCGGGAATATAACTCTCAGCAGGAGTTGGGCCGGCGTTTGAGATGACCGTCACGGTAGGCATAACAAAGACCCGTGGGGCATTGGCCCCCGGGTTTTTAAATTCGGCTGCTCCTCGCGATCCCGCGGCTGGTTGTTTAAATTAACTGGGCAAACGAGGCCACGCTGGAAAAGTGCCGGGAAGTGCTCCAAGAAGTGCTTGAGGAATGGCTGGTGCTGAAGCTCCGTGGTCGGGATCCCCTACCGCCGGTCGGGGGGATTGACCTCAACACATCCTTTTATGCGCCGGGGGGCGTTGAAATTGCGGGTACCTAACCCGCATCAAGGTGACATCAGCCCGGGACTCTTAAAGGAGATATTGAGACAGGCTGGGATTACGAAAGAGGAATGGGAGAATACCTAAACGGTTCGTTTGACAAGCCTGGCTGGAAATGGCCGGGCCTTTTTGCGCGGTAGCGTCAGGTATGCGGCCCTGCCCAGCACTCAGAAACCTGAGTGCTGGGTTGCCGAAACAGTGACACGACTCCTGGAAGGCAGTATAATTAAAGTGCCTAAGAAGAACTTTGGGAAAGGAGCGGGGAGAGGTTGGTCCCGTCTGACATTGTTAAAGAGATAGAATCGCTGCCCCCAAAGCGCCGGCAGATAATCCTCAATTTCCTGAAGGCGTCCCGGATGAATCAGAAAGTCACCCGCTGTTACAACGTGGTCTTAGAATGGAATGAGCCAGACGAGGAGGATCCTGAAGGCGGATATACGGTCCTTGTGCCGTCTTTGCCTCCGGTAGTGACTCAAGGTCGTACCAGGGAGGAAGCCTTAGCCAACGCCCGCGAGGCTATTGAGTGCTACTTGGAATATCTTGTGCTTACTGGTGAGCAGATCCCCGAGAGCGATACCAGCGGGGAGAATCTTGTGGAGGTTA
>JASEJH010000056.1 GCA_030016455.1 Thermoanaerobacteraceae bacterium | reverse complement strand
CACCCTTCTCAGCCGTATCATTTGCGTCTGTATCTTCCGTATCTTCTGTATACCGCTGCAAGGCCGGATAGTTGGATCCGTGGCTCTCATGGCATTCGCCGCAGGTGATTTTCGAAGACGCCGTGCCGTGGGCGCTTGTTTTGTAAATCCCTTTGTCCCAGCCGCCGGAGTTCGTGGTGAAATTGGTGGCGGGGAAAACGATGGTGTAAGGGACGTAGGTATAAACATCGGCTACCGCCGTCGGCGGGCTGTCGTCGTGGCACTTGATGCAGAAGTCGCTGAGGTCGCCGACGGTGTTGGGAAGCCCGCCAAGTCCGGTGCCTTCCGCGCCGGCGAACTTTTTCTTGGTGTTGTCCGGGTCGGAGAGGACGGAGTAAGGACCCTGAAGGCTATATGGGTTATTTGTTGTTATGGGTTTCCCCGGTGCCCAAGGATGGCATTGATAACAGTATACTCCCGGACCGTTTACCGAAAAGCTAAGGTAGTTGATGGTATGCGGCCCGTGGCAACTGGAGCATTCTAATTTGGAACCGCCGGCTCCGTCTACGTTATGCACCGAACCGGTTTTACTGAAGGCTGTTACCGGGTGTACTGGAAATGGTTCGTTAGGCTTTTCAGTCTTCCAGTGGCAGCTCCAGCACAGGTTTTCCTCCACCTCGGCGAGTAGCCTGCTGTTGGGCGCGGCGTGTTTATTGTGGCAAGCGATACAGGTTACTTTAGTCCCCGAAGGCGGCAAAAGGGGATTCTTTTCCGCCGTAATATAATGCGCTGCGTAGCTGTTGCGGTGGTCGCCGAGCGTGTTTTCCCAATAAGTATCCGTCTCGCCGGTGAAGTTGTGGTCCACCGCGCCGTGGCAGGCCAAGCAGTATTCCGGGCCCTGGTAGTAGCGGTTGGTGCCGTCAAAACTGCGCAAAAGGCGCGGGTAAACCTGCCCGTTGACCGAGTCACCGTGCGGGTTGTGGCAGTAGGTGCACTCGATTATTTCCCCTACGGCCGGGTTGTTCAGGATATCTTTTAAGCCTTTTACCGGATGGTAGTAAACCGCGCTGCAGGTGGAGCCGAAGCCAGCGTAGACCGCGTTTACCACGTCGTAGATGCTGCCGGTGCCGTCGTGACACGCCAGGCACAGCATCGTGGTAGTTTCCCTGGTAAGGAGCTTCGGCCCCGGGCTGGCGTGCGCTATGTGACAGGCGGCGCAGCCGGCGGGGAAGGTGCCATACGGCCCGTGGGGGTTCTCGTACGCCTGCGCCGAGACCGAGCCGGTGAGCGAGCCACCAAAGAGAAGACACCCGAAGAAAAGAAGAAATAATCCAAAGGATGCTTTGGATTTCGGTCGCAACTTTACCCACCTCACGCCAGAGAAAAAGGTTTTTTATCTCTAAAGGTTTTCTATCTGTCTATTTCGAAGAAACCGACTTCAAGACCGAAGCACGATAACCGCTAACCGAATAAGAAATTACGAATGAAAGCAAGCGCTCCCCGCTTACCGTTTTCGGATTGCGACTCCTTTTCTTCTATCCGCAGGGGCAGGTTGACCTGCGGCACGCCCGGCGGCGGCTTAAGACTGGCGCCCTCCGCCCGGGTGGTCAAGACACACCGGTCCTCAGGGAAATCCTTGCCGGTGAGGCGGACCAGGAACTCGTCATTTGGTCTCACCGGGACCCAGACTCCCGGCGCGTACCAAGTCTGGCCGCTGTCCGGGGAGAAAGCGGCCGGTACGCTCAGCGGCATCTGGACACAGACCTTTAAGTCACCCCAGTCGTCTGTCGGGTTGCCGAAGGCGTCGAAGGCCCGCACCGTAACCGTTTGTTTTTCGCCGGTGACCGGTACAGACGCGGGATCAAAGCCAACGTAGCGCACCGGTCCCGGAACCACTTTCACCGTGCAGACGTTGGATGCTGCGACCCTTTTCGGCGGGGACTCCGGACCCCGCAGGTCGTCGTAGTAGAGCACCACCCGGACCCGGGTGGTGCCGGGAACAGTGCTGGCCACCCACCGCGCCTCGATCTGCCCGTTTTCGTCGGGACGCCCCGCAGAGACGCCGCTCTGCCGCCCGTTTTGAACTATGTTCGCGTGGGCGCGGCCCTGCCAGCGTCCGAACCGGTGCGCGATCTTTCCTTTTTCCGGTTTACCCTTTGCTTTTTCTGCCGGATCGGGTGAGGCTAAGGTTTCAAAAACCACCTGAGCCTGCCAGTCGGAGACCGGCCGGCCGTTGTGGTCGGTTACCGAGACCGAAAGAGTAATGTCGTTAGCCCCCGTCGTCGTCTCGTCACCGGAGGCGGAAAGGGAGGAGAGGTGCCATTCCAGGGCCCGGACATTGGCGGTGTCCGCCAGTGCCGGTTCCTCGGCTCCCGGCGGATAGTACTCCACGGCGATTTCCCCGCTGCCGATTTGGTCGGCAGTAAAGGTTGCCTCCGCTGTACCGGTGCCGGTTACGGCCGGGTCACGGAAACGGCCGAAGGCGGCGGCGAAGCGGATGGTCCCGGCGAGCGGCACCGGGTCGCCGTTTTCGTCGGTGGCGCGCGCCCGCACCAGGATGCGGTCGCCCCGGACGTTAAGGAAAACGGCGGAGCAGTCGGGCTGGATGAAAAGGTGTACCGGGGTCCGGGCATCCCGCTGTTCGAACTGAGCCCGCACGGCCTGGCGCGGCCGGACGGAGACGGTGGGCGCCGGTTCAGAGGCGTTGCCGCTGGTATCCAGCGCCACCAGGTAGTAGTAGTACCGCTCTCCCTGGGTGAGCCGGGTGTCCTCAAAGGAGGTTTCGCCGGCTGCCAGGATCTGCACCAGTTCCCAAGGTCCTCCCCGGTGAGTAGCCCGGTAGAGCTGGTAGCCGGCAAGGTCGGGCTCCGTGTTCGGCTCCCACTTCAGGGTCGCGTCGTGGCCGGTATCGCCTTCTATTGCCCTAAACCCCTGCGGTGGGCTTGGCGGGTAAACATCCTCGCCCACCGTTTCTGCACCGGGAGTACCGCCCTCTGCCGTTTCGGCGCCATAGGTTGCGCCATCCACGGTCGCGGTAGCTTGGGTCTCGCCGTTTGCCGTTCCGGTATCGTAGACGTCCTGGCCTACGGCGGTCAAACGCTGCCCGCCCCAGACGGCCAGTGCGACGGCAAGCGTGATTATGAGCGGCAGGAGAAAACCTCTCTTTTTTCCCAGCATTCTCTGCGAGCCTCCCTCACTGCTTCAGCTCTTTCCCGAAAACGACGACGATGTGGTGCGCCCTGTCGGCTACGTAAACCTGCCCCTTGTGGACGCAAAGCCCGTGGGGCATGATGAAGCTTAACCCCGGCTGGTTGGTAACCTGTACTCTTTTCACCATTTTCCCCTGGCGGTCAAAGACCAGGAGCTGGTGGTTGAAGGTGTCGGCGGCGACGATGTAATCTTCCCCAAAAAAGCCAACCCCGCGCGGGTGGGTCATCCCCCCGCCGTGGATTTCCTTCAGGAGCTTGCCTTTCGCGCTGAGAAGCAAGAGCCGCTGGTTGCCGCTGTCGGCCACCAGGATCTTCCCCGCCGCATCCACGGCAATGCCGTTCGGGTAAGACAAAGTCTCCAGCGAGGCGCCCTCGATCCGGTCAAACCGCTGGCGGATGCGCCCCTGCCGGTCCAGAACCAAAATTGCGCCCTGCCGGTCAGCAACGAACAGGTTTCCTTTTTCGTCAACCGCCAGGTCCAGCGGCGCGAGCGGCACTCCTGCGGTACGGCTGTCAAAGGTCCGGAGCAACTCTCCCTTAGGGGAGAAGATCCTGATTTGCCCGGTGTTGAACTCGCCCACGTACACCTGACCGTAAGTATCAACAGCCACGGTGTTGGGGTACGTAAAGGAAGCATCTTCCCCGCCCAAAAAACCCTTTTGCCGGCCCCAGCGGGAGAAGACCTGCACCCGGCCGTTACCGGCATCGGCCACAAAAAGCTTGCCGTTGGGCGCTACCGCCACGTCAAGCGGAATGCTCAGTTCCTTTCCCGGTTTCCCGGCGATAACCCGGACTACGCCGCCGGGCAGAACTTGAGCCGAGGCCAGCCTTTCCTGTTGTTTAAGGTAAACCAACCAGCCGGAAATTGCCGCCACGACTACCATTGCCGCAACGCCGAAGTAAAGCTGTTTCCGGCTCAGGGTTGCCACATTTGTGCTCCTTTTTCAGCAGCTTTATAATTCAAGCCTATAATTCTTTTCGCCGGCCGGTAAACAAATCCTGCCTGCTTTTACGGTTACTTTTTACCAGTAAAATTTTACAGAAACAAAGTCCTTTCAATAAATAATATACAGGGACAGAAGACCTTTTCGAGCGTCTACCGCTCAGTTAGCCAAAAACCTTTATTGTATAGCGATGCCAGGCAGTACCAGCTTGCTGACTTTTCCTAATTTTTGGATAAATTGGAGCGGGAAGGCCCGTGGTCAAACTTTTCCGGCAGCCTTCCCGCTTTGTCTGACTAATCCGCTATTCTGATTCACCACATGTTTGCCGCACAGATTAGACTAACCGCTGTGGCATAGACTAACCGTTGTGGCAGTCACCGCAATCGGGAACACCATCCGCTGCACCAACGACACCATCAAAGCGCGTGTCGTTCCAGCAGTTGTACTGCCCGGCGCCGTGGCAGTTGTAGCAGATGCCGCGGCTGTTCATGCGTAAAAGTGCGGATGTATTGCTGGTGCCGCCGATCTCATTGTCACGCGGCCAGCTTGTAGCCCAGCCGGTCATAGTGGCTGTTGTGCCGTGCGCCCGGTGACAGGTGAGACAACCCAGGTTGCCGACCGTGTGACCCGTGAGCGTACCACCTATGTCGGGGTGGCAGGTGCCGCAACCGGTTTTAGCAGCTGTCGGGGTCTCAAGCGGCGTACCGGTTTCTATACTCCCGTCGGCCGTGCTCGGGAGCAGGGCGTGCGGCACGTTCACCGGGTGGCGGTGCATCCCGTAATAGTATACGGCGTGGCCGGGCCCGGCCGATGCGTGGGTGGTATCCGGCACGTCTTTATCGTCAACCTGGAACTTGTTATGACAGGCGCCGCACCACCGCGTGCTGCCGGCATTGTAATCGCCGGAATCACCTCCCGGATAATCTCTGGCGTATGCGATCACCCGGTATACGCCCGAGCTTACTCCTTGGTAGGTGAATGTGCCGACCGTTGCCACCTTGAACGAGACGTAAAGGTCGGTGTAAGTGCTGTCTATGACGGTAATGCTCCGGCGGAGCAGCCGCGGGTTGGCCTGGGTTGAACTACCGACAATGAAGCCCTGCGCGTTCGGTGTCCTGCCGCCGTCGTGCGGGTCGTGGCAAGAGCTGCAGACGAAACCGTCACCGCCAATCTGGTTTGTACCGCTGCCGCCCGGGATCTGGAAGACCTTATAGGTTTCGTCAATGACCGACCCGCTTTCACCTACGAGTCCCCAGACGTTGTGCCGTGAAGTCACCGTTCGGTACTGGCTGCCATCCCACCACCTTTCGAAACCACCGGCGGTGGAAGGATAAGTGTTGGTTCCGTCGGAGGTTTTGCCGTCCTTGATGTCGTACGGGGCGCTGATGGCACCGTCGCCGTGGCAGAGGTAACAAAACTGCGTCTGCGTCGGGCCTGCTTTCAGTAGTTTCGGTGCCTGGGCGGCGTGGGCGACGTGGCAGCCGGCGCAGGCGTCGGTGGTGGCGGTAAACTGCCCGTGGGTCCAGGCAAAGGCCGGCGCGGCAAAGGCCAGCAGGCAGACCAGGGTTGCGGTGACCAGCACGATTGCTCTTGTTTTGTTCACCTTTTCTTTACACCCCCTTCCCTCCGGCATTAAAGGGGATTCCAAGCGCTGTTCAGTTAGTTGTTATGTTTAGGTCAGTTCTTCCTGGAACTTATTTTAAACCAGAGACGGAGCACGCTCAAGACTAAAGCAACAATACGACATAATATCTAAAAAACTCTAAAAGAACGGTAAAATTCAACATTGTGACATTGTTTCTAAAATATGGGTTCAGAGTGGCTAAAAATTAACCGGCAACTCTAACGAACCGGTAGCAAGATTCCTCAGGGAGGGGGTATTCTTACCCCTCCCTGAGGATAGAGTTACTACGGCAGGTTGTACTGCGCTGCGCCGTGACAGTTGTAACAGACACCGCGGTTGTCCATTCTGAGCAGCGCTGAAGTGGTGCTGGTGCCCCCCTCGGAGCGCGGCCAGCTCGACGCCCAGCCGGCTACCGCTACCGTGCTGCTGTGCGCCCGGTGGCAGCTCAAGCAGGCGATCTTGCTTCCGGTCTCCAGTGGTGTACCGCTGAAGGTTACATTGGTCGGCGGGTTAGGATTTCTTACGTTAGGACTCGCAAGCGGCACCTCAAAAGCATGCCGGTACATCCCCCACGCGTCCGCAGTGGATCCGGAGCCTTCGCGCGTGTTAAACTTGTTGTGGCAGGCACCGCACCAGTTCGTGCTCCCGGATAGGTACTCGATTACCCGGTAGACACCCGAAGCAACTGACGGAGTGCCGTAGGTAAACGTGCCCACCGTCTCGAACTTGAAGGATACGTATAGACCACTGTAAGTAGCACTACCGACGGTGATGCTCCGACGCAAAAGCCGCGGGTTGGGCGTGGTTGCGCTGCCGGTGACGATGCCGCTGGCGTCCGGTACGGTACCGCCGTCGTGCGGGTCGTGACAGGAGGCACAGACAAAGCCGTTGCCGCCGAACGTGTTGGGACTACCCGGGACGAAAGATGGCCCGGTTGTGCCTGCGCCCTGGTCCGGGTCGCCGGTTTCAGGGGTTGGATCTGTGAGGGAGAATCCCCAGACGTTGTGGCGCGAGGTAAGAGAAGTTCCTTGCTGATCGACAAAGCCGCCGGCGGTGGAGGCATAAACGGTTGCTCCTACCACGGTTTTGCCAGTTTTGACGTCGTACGGGGCGCTCGTGCCGCCGTCACCATGGCAGAGGAAGCAGAAGTGCGTCTGGGTCGGCCCAACCTTTAAGAGTTTCGGCGCCTGGGCGGCGTGGGCCACGTGGCAGCCGGCGCAGGCGTCGGTGGTGGCGGAAAACTGCCCGTGGGTCCAGGCAAAAGCCGGCGCCGCAAACGCCAGGCTGACAACCAGCGCCACCGCAAGGATCAAATACAATTTCGCCCTGCTCATCGTATTCACCTCCTTTCCGGCGCGTCTTTATCTTTAACCCTCACCCCAAGGGGTCAGGGTTTACCCACCTGAAGCCGGGCTCTGCTACTTGAGGTCGTAAATGACTAACCGCGAAAGACCGTAATCCGCCACGTAAAGCCGCTGCTTATCGTCAATCCAGATCCCCCAGGGAAGGGAGAGGCTGTCCCTCTCCTCCGGCGGTCCGACCTGCTGCGCGGCGTTGAACAGCTTTCCTTTCCGGTCGAGGATGCTCACCCGCTTGCACAGCGGATCGGCCACGTACACGTTGCCTCGCTTATCCAGGGCGATGCTCGAAGGGGCGGCGAAGTACCCCTCGCGCTTGGCGAGATCTCCCGCCCAGATCTCCAGGAATTTGCCCTGCTCGTCAAAGACCTGCACCCGGCTGTTGTTCGTATCGGCTACGAGGATCCGGCCGTCGGGCGCTACGGCAATCCCGTTCGGGTAGTAAAATTCGCCGCCTTCATCCCGCCCGTACTTGCCGATCGCCAGAACCTCCTTGCCGGAACGGTCCACGACCACCACCTGCTGGCGGCCGACGTCGGTGAAGTAGAACCTGTTCTGGTAGTAAACTACGTCCACCGGTTTTACCAGGACCTTTTCCGCAAAGTACCGCTTGAACTTTCCGTTGGGGTCGAGTACGGCCACCTTCATCAGGCCCGCGTCGGCGACGTAAATCTCGTTTCCTACCACCGCCACCCCGTAGGGGTACATCAACCGGCTCTTCTTGTCCGCGACGTCGCCGAACTTGCGCAGGTAATGCCCGTTGTAGTCAAAGACCACCACCCGGTGATTCGCGGTATCGGAGACGTAAATCTGGCTGTTGTGCACATAAACCTTGCGGGGCTGCCGCAGGAAAACGTTCCCTTCGCCGTAGATGGTCGCTACCCACTTGGGCTGGCGCACCGGCAGCACCGCGGCTTTTAACCCTTCCACCGGGCTGGTGCGGTTCAGGTACATCCAGCCGAAGTAGAGCACTGCCAACAGGGCGATGACCAGCGCCGCGATGATCACGTGTTCGCGTTTCACCTGTTTGCCGGCGAGTCTGGCGGCGATGGCCTCTTTATTCTACTGGTTTACAAGGGGGTCCCCCTTGAAAGACTTCTT
>JASEJH010000055.1 GCA_030016455.1 Thermoanaerobacteraceae bacterium | reverse complement strand
GGACAAGGAAAAGGAACTGCTCAACTCCATGCGCACCCTGCTGATGGTCGTGAACGCCAAGGACCGGTACACCTACGGCCATTCGGAGCGCGTCCTGTCGTATGCACTGGCGCTGGCGGAAAAGATGGGCTTATCCGGCGAAGAAAAAGACCTTCTCCGGTACGGCGCCTACCTGCACGACATCGGCAAGATCGAGGTGGAATCGCCTGTTTTGAACAAACCTTCATTCCTGAACAAAAAAGAGTGGGAGCTGATGAAAAAGCATACCGTCTGGGGCAGCGAGCTGATCCAGCCGCTTGTCGCCTTTCGGGAGATTCTGCCCATCATCCGGTCTCACCACGAGAACTACGACGGCTCCGGGTACCCTGACCACCTGAAGGGCGAGGAAATCCCTCTCCTGGCCCGCATCCTGCGCCTTGCCGACAGCTTCGACGCCATGACCAGCAACCGCCCTTACCGGAAAGCCCTCACCTTTTCCGAAGCGTGCGCGGAACTCGAGCGGTATGCCGGTGCCCTCTACGACCCCGAATTGGTCCCGCTCTTTCTTGAGGCCGTGAAGGACGTTTATAAGAAAGAGCAGCAGGCTGCAAAACAGGAACTCCTGGTCATCGGTCACGAATTGGAAGCGGTTCAAAATTGAGCCGGAGCAATCACTCCGTCCGGCTGAAGGCCAGCATCCCCAGGCCGGTCATCACCAGCGAAAAGCAGAACAAAACGAGGAGGTCGCCGGTCAGCGTCTGACCGACGACGAAGGACTTCAACGGCGAGCCGGCGAAGATCACGTTTCGCAGCGCATCCACCCCGTAGTAAACGGGGTCCAGGCGCATCAAGGGCTGCATCCACGCGGGCGCGGTTTTGAGCGGGAAAAAAGCGCCGCTGAGCAGGAACATCGGCAGCGTCAAGAAGTTCGTGACCAGGTGAAACCCCTCCATGGTTTCCATCCGCGCCGCGACCAGAGTTCCTATAGAAGCTACCGCAAAGGCCATTACGAACATCAAGCCGGCAATGGCCAGGACCTGCTCCGGACCGAGCGACACCCCGGCCAGGGGCGCCAGGATTAAAAGGATCAACCCCTGCATCGAGGCGGTGGTGCTGCCGCCGAGGGCCTTGCCCATAGCGATGGCCGCCCGGGGCACCGGTGCCACCAGCACTTCCTTCAAAAAGCCGAACTGCCGGTCCCAGATGATGGACACCGCAGAAAATATCGCGGTAAACAGTACCGACATTCCGATAACTCCGGGATAAACGAATTCCAGATAATCAAAACCGGCGATGTTCACCCTGAAGGTGGCCCGCAGGCCCTGCCCCATGATCAGCAGGTACAGCACGGGCTGCCCGAGCATGGCGAGGATCCGCGTCCCCTCCCGCAGGAACCGCTTGACGTCCCGGAGCCAGATTATGTAAACCGCCGCCAGAAAACCCTGCATCACACACCTCCCCAAAAAGGGAACAACCATCAGCAGGACAGGCCGTTTTTGTACCGTTTCCTGCAAGTAAGCGGGCCCAGCACCCGCCGCACCCGAACGTGGCGGCCGGCCCTCCCGGATGCCCCCCTACCCCCGGCGCCTCCTCCTCCAGGCGGTATGCCGGATGCGCATCCACTCCACGGCGTCGCCGCCTTTATCCCGGATTGCCCGCCCGGTCAGCTTCAGGAAAACATCCTCCAGCGTCGGCTGCCGCAGGTAAATCTCCCGGACGTCAGGGACGGCCCGCACCAGTTCCGGGATAAAGGTCCTGCCGTCCGGCGTTTCAAAATACACGGCCTCCCCGTCTTCCTTCCCCTCCAGGCAGAAGCGCTGCCGGACCTGGTCGCGCAGCTCCCGGTTGTCGGCGGCTTTTACCGCAACCACGTCGCCCCCGACCAGCTTTTTCAGCCCTGCCGGTGTATCCAGGGCGATGATTTTGCCGTAGTCAATGATCCCGATCCGGCTGCAGACCTCGGCCTCTTCCATGTAATGGGTGGTCAGAAAGACGGTGGTCCCTAATTCCCGGTGCAGCAGGCGGATGTAATCCCAGATATGCGTCCGGGTCTGCGGGTCCAGCCCGAGCGTCGGCTCGTCCAGGAACAGGACCGCCGGGCGGTGGAGCAGCCCCCGGGCAACCTCAAGCCGGCGCCTCATCCCTCCCGAAAAGGTGCGTACCAGGTCCCGGCGCCGCTCACTTAAACCCACCAGCTCCAGGAGTTCCCCCGCGCGTTTTAGCGCCTCCCGCTGGGGGACACGGTAGAGAACGGCGTGGAAAAGCAAGTTTTCCTCCGCCGTAAGGCGCTCGTCCAGGCTGGAATCCTGGAAGACCATCCCGATCGAGCGGCGCACGCTGGCGGCCTGGCGGACTACATCGTAGCCGTTGACCGTGGCCCGGCCGGAAGAAGGCCGCAGCAGCGTGGCCAGAATTTTGATGGTAGTGGTCTTCCCTGCCCCGTTCGGACCTAAAAAACCAAAAATTTCGCTTTCGGAGACGGTAAAACTGACCCCGTCTACCGCCGCCAGGTCACGGAATCTTTTGGTAAGCCTCTCTGCTTCGATCGCGTAGCGCATCGCCGGGTTAACCCCTGGAATCTTTTACCAGCGACTCCTTCGTAACCACGAAGGCGCCCTTCTCTTTGGACACGGTGAGGACCGTTCCCGGAGCGGCGTACAGCGGGCCGCCCAGGTGGTTGACGAAGGACTCGCTTTCCGTTAAAAGCCAGTGTTTGTCGAAATACTCCCCCGCCGCCACCGCTGCTGCTATCTCGCCGACAAAGATGTAGTGGTCTCCCCCATCGTAAGTATTCCAGAGGCGGCATTCGATGCCCGCCAGGCACTCTGCGATCAGCGGCGCGGCCACTTTTTGCCCCGGCACCGCGGTCAGGCCCGAGCCCGCGAACTTGTCGGCTTCCCTTCCCGAGACTGTTCCGCAGTAATGTACTTTCGGCAGCAGGCTCGCGCCGGGAACGTTTACGGTAAAAACGCCGCTCGCCCGGATGTATTCCGCCGTAAGGTGTCGCTTTGAAATTGCGACCGCGACAAGCGGCGGGTTCACGCTGACGGGCATCTGCCAGGCGGCGGTCATTACGTTGTATTTTCCGTCGCGCACGCTCGCCACCAGGACCACACAACCCGGCGTCAGCAACCGGTAGGCCTGTCCGGCAGCAACCTCTATCTTTCGCATTTCCCCACCCCCGTTTTTTAAAATGACTCTTGCAGATTTCGCTTCCCCGCCCCGGAAATCCTGCTGAGCACCGGATCGCCGCCCCGCATCCGGATGTCTTGCCCAAAACAAAAAAGCGGGTGACCCCGCCCCTGTCAGAAAAACTGTGCGTCCGGGTTTAACCCCGGCCGGCCCTTACTTTACCATATCGGCCAGCTTGGTCATTCTCCGCACCATCCGCTGTGCCCGGCCCAGCCGGCTTACCCTGCTGCGCAGCCGGGAAAGCTGCCTTTCGTCGTTTTCGTCCATTTCCGGAAGCAGAAGCGCCCCGGCAATCATCCCGAGGATGCTTCCCGCAATCAATCCCCGCCAGAAGGTCACCGCTCATTCCCCCTTTGCGCTAAACTGTTTAGCTCCAAACTGTCGAACTTCGCACTGACCTTGAAGGTCTATCCCCTTAAGCCGACCCGTGAACTGTGAACGGACCTTGAAAGTCTATCAGCTTAAGCCTAACTTCGAACTTCGAACTGACCTCAAAGGTCTATCACCTTTAGCTTGAACGTTTAATAAAGCGCCTTATTGCCCAGGTCAAAGTTTACCAGGCTTCCGTCTTCATCTATTTCAAAGATCTGGATTCCTTCCTTCTCCAGCCTGTACTCCACACAGCAGTCCCAGCAGTAAAAGTGGTTGACCCCCACCTTTCCGGTGGCCTTGCCGCCGCAAATCGGGCAGTTCACGCTTTCTCCTCCCTACCCACACTTTTCGCAGTGAACACCGAACCTCGTACCCCGGACGGACCTTAAAGGTCCATCAGTCTCAGCTTAAACTTCGAACTATTGAACTTCGAACCTCGAACGGACCCCAAAGGTCCATCATCTTTAGGCCGACCTTGAACCTTATTATGCCCCGGCAAAAAGGAAAAATGCCGCTTGCCGCGCTTTGGGGACACCGGATTCGAAAAAACGCAGGCAAATAACCCGGCGCACGGCAAAAGGATTCCGCGCCCAGGCGGTGATGGCAGGTGCAAAACTTTAATAAATGCCGCAAATGTCGAAGAATCACGGTTTTTGCTTGAATTTTGGTTGGAGGTTTTGGGAGGAATTTTCTGGCTTAAGCCGAATTAATACTCTAACGGAAAACTTAACCATTCTAACTAAAAAAAGCATATTCGCTGCGTTTTCGCCGCACAGGACGCGGTTACGTAAAAAGTAGCTCGTGAAGTTCCGGGCGGATAGAATTTCCACTGAGCGTCAGCGACTGGCGTCATTTCCCGAATCGGTCAGCTTGGCTCGGACGGAGGGAAAGCATGGGCGAGTTCCGGCTTCTTATCGGCAGCCAGTCCCCGCAGTGGGGCGAAAGCTTGGCGGCGGTGTTTGCGGAAAACATCCTCTTTGAGGTGGCCGGCAGTGTAACTTCGGCAGAGCTCGTCGAGGCGGCTGTACGTTTTCACCCCGACATCGTCCTCTGGAAAATAGAAGGCGAAGACCCGGTACCCCTCGTCACCGAGCTGCAACTGAGGTGTCCCTTTGTGCTTCCGGTGGTGCTGGTGGATAATCCCCAGAAGCTCGACCTCCTGGTGCTCCTCCGGGCCGGGGTCCGGGGGTGCCTGCCGCTGCGCCTGCTGCCCCGGCAGATCGTCCACGCGGTGGAGCTTATCGCGAAGGCCGGAATGCTCTGCCTCCCCCGCCTGGGTTCCGGTTTTGTGAGCAGGGCCGAGCTTCAAAGTGAGGCGCCCGGCAACGGTAACCTAACTGACCGCGAGCGCGAGGTGCTCTCTCTGCTCGGGCAGAACCTTTCCAACCAGGAGATCGGCCGCGCCCTCTTCCTTTCCGAATCAACGGTAAAAACCCACCTCCGCAGCATTTTCCGCAAGCTCGGCGTCCGCAACCGGACCGAGGCGCTGGTCGCAGCCTTCCGGCTGGGAGTCCTGGAACAAAAGGGCTTCGTCCCCGAGAAGTATTGATAACCGCGTTTTCCGGTCCGGCGGGATAATCTTCCAGCCGGTGCCAGGCCGTCGAGAATCAGTCCTGGTATTTCGGCGGCTTTTTTGCGCTCGAATTCTTGACGGACCAGTTTCTTAGCGGCGGTGTCCGCAGCGGTGGAGAAGAATACTTCGCTATCTTTTCTGCTCCTGTCCGCGCAGTTGTTCTTTATTTGGATAGGATTAAGCCATAAAATTACACTTCAACCCTCTTTTCACCGTGGATTGACTCCTGCGCAAACCGTGATATCGTAGACGTTAAAATTTCATAATCCTGCACATGGCCCCCACAAATTAAAGGTGCGGCTCGTATCCTGCTTCAAAGGTGAGGATGCTGTTGCATTTCAGGCTGATGCTCGGCCGGCCAACGCTGGCTGCGTTTTTTAGCGCCCGAGACCGCGGTGTTTTCGAGGTTGTGGGTGTATTTGACCCGGCCGATCCGGGCGTGGTAAACGAAGCCCGGCGTTTGCAGCCGGACGCCATCATCCTCGACTTTCCGCCCGGAGGCGCAAAGCCTGCCCTGATAACCGCCTTGAGAAAAGCCTGCCCTTCCGCGGCGCTCGTTGTCTGGGCGCGCTCGGAGAACCCGGAGGACGCTGCGGCCGCCATTGAAGCCAGCGCGGACGGCTATCTGGTGCAGGAAAACGTTTCCCCGGCCAAGTTCCTGGAAGCCGTTCGGCTCATTTCCCAGACCAGGCTCTCCTTCTTCCCCTGCTCCGCCCTCTCCTTTTTCTCTAAAACCCCATCGGACTAAAGCGTAACCGGCTCCTTCCGCCCTGGTTCACCCACCCCCTCTCCGCAGCTCCGGATTCCGGAACCTTTGATTGTTGAGGGGACGTTAACAGCTTAACGCATCTGGGACTAAAGGCGGAGGCGGTGCGGCTTAGGCCGGTGGAGGAGAATTAGTACCGCCCGCCTCATCTTTTCGGGAAAAGCCGTGTAACGCTGTTTTATGCGTTTTAAAGTATTAACCCTGCGGGTTACGACACCGCCCGATTTTCATCCCTACGGTGGATGGAAGTTTAGGGAAACGCCGTGGTATTTTTGGAAGTAGCAATGGAGTAACGGTCTCTTTTTGACATCGAATCCTGACGGCTTCAGGGAAGAAGGTGGCAGAGATGGGAACCGCTGAGAAAAGCCCGCCGGAAAAGAAGTCACCATCTGTACTTGGCGGTGAAACGCCCCAAGCCGGAGGCGAGGCGCCGGAAAAATGGAAGGCGGTGCCCGGCTACGAGGCGCGGCGGTTCAAGGTAGGCGCCCGCGTGGTCAGGGCGCTCCGCGCACTGCCCTGGTGGGCGAAGGCCTTGCCGGCGGTTGTGGGAATGGTTCTCGTGGTGACGCTTTCTGCCGCTAAGGTTGCCGGCAGCCCGGCAAGCCAGGGAGGCTTCAGCGACACGGAGACGGCAACAATGAGCTTCCAGGCCGGGACCTGGGGCTGCGGGCACGGCGGCTGCGGCGGCTGCGCCGTGGGCGAGAGCGCCTACGGCCGCCCGCCGGAAGGCAGCGGCGGGAACGGCGGTTGCGGTGAGGGTGACCCGGGACACCAGAGTAACGGGGGCGGTCCCGGAGGAGACGGCGGCGGGAACGCTGCGGGTGAGGATAACGGCGCCGGAGGCGGCGGCTCCGGCGGGGACAGCCCCGGAACCCTTTACGACGGGGCGGTGGAGAACGCCGCGCTCGCGGCCGGCGGCGCCGGGAACGGCGAGACGGATGCGGACGGGGCAGCCGGAGGCGGCGAAACCGGTGGCGCGACGCAAAGCGGCACCGCGGATACAGATACAGACCCGGGTAGAGCCGGCGACAGCGGTGAAACCGGCACTACAACGGAAAGCGACGCCGGAGCGACATACGACGGCGCGGCGGAGAACGCCGCTCTTGCCGGGGGCGGGTAGCGGCGCGGCGGTAGGCCCTGACGTGCCCCGCGCTGTGTGCGGGTTAAAATAGCGGATCTGTCGGTCGGGAGGGTTAAGGGTGCCGGAGGAGCGGAAAAAAACAGTTGTCAGGAAGATCCTCGACTGGCTTATGAACGTAATCGTGGTGATAGCGGTGCTGTTAGTGGCTTGCGTCTTCCTGGCGCCCCGCTACGGGATCAACATGCATCCGGTCCTCTCCGGCAGTATGGAGCCGGCGCTGAAGGTGGGCGGCGTGGTGATCACCCGGCTCATTAAAGTGGGTGAGGTAAAAAAGGGCGACGTCATCTCTTACAAGATTGACGAGCAGCGGATCACCCACCGGGTCATCGAGGTCAACAAAGCGGACGGCAAGATTAACTTTCAGACCAAAGGGGACGCCAACGAGGAGCCCGACCCCTACGCGGTGATCCCGAAGACGGAGAAGGTGCCGAAGGTGGTGCTGTATATCCCCTACTTCGGCTTCTTAGCCGGCTTCTTGAAGCACAAAACGAACTTCTTCCTCTTAATCGGGATACCGGCAGCCTGCCTGGTGGCGCTCTATCTCTGGGACATCTGGCGGGAGGCGCGCAAAACGCGGCGCGAGCCCGTCAACTGGAAATCACGGGTTTAAAAGGGGGGTGATGGCCTGCAAACAGGCAATTGCGGGGTTTTAAGCCGGAGTGCGGGTTAGAAAAAGTTCACAGTTCGAAGTTCGAAGTTGAAAAAAGAAAAAGAAGGAGGCAAATTCAATGAGAAAAATTCTCATTGCGCTTTTGGGCGTGCTGCTGGTCGCGGCCCTCGCCGGCGCCGGCACCTTCGCCTACTTCAGCGACACGGAGACGAGCACGGGGAATACGTTTGCGGCGGGAACGATTGACCTGACGCTCAACCAGAGCGCACCAGCACCGATTAATCTGACCAACATGAAGCCTGGAGATGATGTTTCCGCAACCATTACCGTCCAGAACGTTGGCAGCTTAGCGGGAAAACTGTACGCGGATGCATCCTACACGGAGCAGGACAACACAAATACCACCGAATTCACTACAAATATGACTGCTGACCAGACTGCCAAGATGCTCCTCATTACAGCGTTTACTGCTGATTCTATAGACATTTTGAGCCAGATTCCGGACGTGGACACTGACAGCAGGAAAACTGTATATGACCTGGTAAATGATCCGAGCGGGATTGACCTAACACCGGCGTAATTCGGTGTTA
>JASEJH010000054.1 GCA_030016455.1 Thermoanaerobacteraceae bacterium | reverse complement strand
ACTGGCGGCAAGGCCGGTGAGGGCTGCGCGTGCCGGGTTGGCGGACAGCGAGTGGAAAACAAATTTGAAGCGCTGGCCGGAAAAGCCAACCAGGCCGGACTGTAAGAGTCGCAGGCCGAAAAGGAGTAAACCCAGGCCTGCAAGCAGGTAAAGACAAAGCAGCGTTTTCGTATTTAAGCCCCTCTCACTACGTTTATGAGGGCTTTTCTGTTTTATGCCGTGGAATAAAAAACCTCGAGGAGTTTTTACAACCTGCTGTAAAGATTTCGCAAAAATCTCCGAAAAATGTTGAAGAAAATTGACCCAAAGAGGAACCTTTTGCGGTATAATTTAGGTAGACAAACATCTTTTGCCACCAATCCGTTGCTTATCCTGTAATGAAGGGGCGGGTGCCATGCTTAACGCAACGGATCAATTACCCGTAGAAAAAGGGGAAAATACCCTGGTGCTGCTGGTGCAGTCACCACGGGTTCTTTTCACTTACTGGGAAGTTTCGGCGGCCGTGCGGGAGTCCCTTAAGGGGAGGGAGATGGTGCTTCGCCTGTGTATGGCGGAGAACGGCCGGTTTTCACCGCGCGAGGTAGTGGCGCCGCCCTTTTTCGCCGGAGACTGGTATTTCCGGGACGTGATTCCGGGAGGACATTACCGCTGCGAACTTGGTTGGACGGAAAACGGGGGGTTCTACCCCTTGCTTTACTCCGAAGTAGTGGAAACGCCGCCGGACAAGGCGGCATGGGCGTTTCCCGTGCCCGGCCGGCGGGTGGCAGGGAAAGCCGGGGATCCGGCGCCTTTTGTGGAAGCGGCAAGGGAAGTAGGGATCAGCTCGGGGGTCCTCTGGAAGAAATAAGGGGCTGGTATACAACCAACTGGTGAAATTCCGGTGCGGTGACGCGCCTCTTTTATTTAAGTCCGGAAAGTGTTATGCTGACAGGTAGGGGCGTAGGAGTTTACAGGGGGGTAGGGTGGTGCCCGAGGGTTACCTATTCGTTGTTTTGCACGCGCACCTGCCTTTCGTTCGTCATCCAGAAAAGGAACGTCAGCTCGAAGAAAACTGGTTTTACCAGGCGCTGACCGAGTGTTACCTTCCCCTCCTCGAGCTTTTCCACCGCCTGGCCCGGGAGGGTGTTGGCTTCAAGCTGACCCTCTCCCTTTCCCCGACCCTGATCACGATGCTCACCGACGAGCTTTTAACCAGGCGGTATGTCGCCTACCTGGAACGGTTGCTGCGGCTTGCGGCGGCGGAAAAAGAACGAACCGCGGGCACGGAGGTTCACAGCCTTGCCCTTTTATATGAGGAGCGGCTGTACCGGAACCACGACCTGTTCGTGAACGCCTGCGGCAAAAACATCCTTTCCGGTTTTGCGGCACTCCAAGAGCAGGGTTTTTTGGAAATAATTACTACCTGTGCCACGCACGGCTACCTCCCGCTGGTGCGGAGCCGGGAAGCACGGCGGGCGCAAATCCTGGCGGGTCTCGACCTTTACGCCCGACATTTCGGCCGGCGCCCGCAGGGGTTCTGGCTGCCCGAGTGCGGTTATGCTCCCGGGGTAGACGAGCTCCTGGCAACCTGTGGCATCCGTTACTTCTTCGTGGAAACCCACGGGATTTTAAACGCTTCACCTCCCCCTCCGTGCGGGGTCTATGCGCCGGTGCTCACGGCGGCGGGAGTGGCTGCTTTCGGCCGCGACCCCGATTCCTCGCAGCAGGTTTGGGACCGGCAGGTAGGGTACCCCGGCGATTACTGGTACCGGGAATACTACCGCGACATCGGTTATGAGCTCCCGTGGGAATACATCGAGCCGTTCCTTCCCTCCGGTGAGGTGCGGACTGATACCGGCTTCAAGTACCACCGGATCACGGGGAGCGAGCCGAAAGGGGTGTATGAACCCGAAATGGCCCGGGAGAGGGCGGCTGCGCACGCGGCGCATTTTTTGTACCACCGCCAGCGCCAGGCGGCTTACTGGTCTCAGTACCTGGAGCACAAACCGGTTATCGTTTGCCCTTATGACGCGGAGCTTTTCGGGCACTGGTGGTACGAAGGGCCGCAGTGGCTGGAGTTTTTGTTTCGAAAGGTTCACTACGACCAGAATGCGGTGGTTTTGACCACGCCTTCGGAGTACCTTGCAGCCAACCCGCCGGCAGTTACAGTGACCTTGAGCCACTCGAGTTGGGGCGAAGAGGGGTACAGCAAAGTCTGGCTGAATCCTGCGAACGACTGGATTTACCGGCATACGCATTATGCAGAAGCCCGAATGACAGAGCTCTGCGACCTCCACCCGGAAGCGGAGGGGGTGCTCCGCCGGGCGTTGAACCAGGCGGCGCGGGAGCTTTTATTGGCTCAGGCCAGCGACTGGGCCTTCATTCTGCACGTGGGCTCTACGGCAGAGTACGCCGCGCGGCGGGTCAAGGAGCACGTTACGCGTTTCAACCGGTTAGCAGACGAAATCCTTGCCGGAAGAATTAGCGAGGAGGCGCTGGGGGAAATGGAGGCGGCAGACAATATCTTTCCGGCGCTTGATTACCGGATTTACAGCCGCTTTTTTTCCGGCGAGAGCCTGCAGGTACGCGTGCCGCGGCAGGTGCTCCTCCTTTCCTGGGAATACCCGCCGCACATTGTCGGCGGGTTGGGCCGGCACGTTTACGACCTTTCACGGGCACTTGTATCGTTCGGTAACGAAGTAACCGTGGTCACGGCCCAGGTTTCAGGAAGCCGGGTGACGGAGGAAGTGGACGGCGTCGTGGTTCACCGGGTTCCGGTCGAAGGTTACGAAAGCGATTTTCTGGGCTGGGTCACCCGGTTGAACGAGGAAATGGTGGCCGTGGCCCGCCGGCTTTGGGACCGGGAAACGCGGTTTGAGGTAATTCACGGGCACGACTGGCTGGTTGGCGCGGCGGCGCAGGAACTCGCCGGCCGTTTTGCGCTCCCGCTGGTGGTCACGATCCACGCGACCGAGTACGGGAGGTACCAGGGGATTTACAACGACCTCCAATACAGGATCCACAGCGCGGAAAGAAGCCTGGCCCGGAGTGCCGACCGGGTCATCTGCTGCAGCAACTACATGGCGCAGGAAATCTCCCGGTTGTTTGACGTGCCGCTGACGAAGATTACGGTAATCCCTAACGGGGTGGATCCCGGTTCGCTGGGAATTGGGGGCTGGCGGGGGCTGGCACCGCCATCAGAGGCGCCAGAGGTTCTTTTTCTGGGGCGCCTGGTGCCGGAAAAAGGGGTGCAGGACCTGATTCGGGCGCTGCCGCTGGTGGCGGAACGTGTTCCGGGCGTAACGGCGGTGATTTGCGGTCAGGGGCCTTACGAAGGAGAACTGAAACGGTTGGCGGCCGAAGTCGGCGTGTTCAGGCGGGTCCGTTTCGCCGGGTTCGTGGACGGCGCCGCCCGCAACCGGCTCCTCCAGGAGGCAGCGGTGGCAGTTTTCCCCAGTCACTACGAGCCGTTTGGCATTGTAGCCCTCGAGGCGATGGCCGCGCAGGTGCCGGTAGTTGTCGGCGACACCGGAGGCTTGAGCGAGGTGGTGGAGCAGGGCATTGACGGTTTTAAGGTTCCTCCTGGCCAGCCGGAGGTTCTGGCACGGTACATCAGCGAGGTTTTGACGAACCGGTCGCTGGCCGAGGAGATTTGCCGCCACGCTTGGCGGAAGGTTTGTTCTGCTTACAGCTGGCGGCATATCGCGGCGGTGACACGTGAGGTTTATGCCCGGGTGGGCAGTGCTTGGCAGGAGTAAAGTCAGGAGGGGAAGTATGCCGCGCCCTTTGGTTATCGGTAACGGCAGAATCATGGTGACGTTCGATGAAAAGCTCGAGATGCGGGATTTCTTTTACCCCCACGTGGGCCAGTGGAACCACCTGCAGGGGAACCGGAACCGCCTGGGGTTATGGGTAGACGGCAGGTTCAGCTGGACCGCGGATGAAGGGTGGGAACGACACCTGGGGTACCAGGAAGACGCGCTGGTGACCGAGGTGGAGGCCACCCACCCGGGTTTGAACGTGAAGCTCCTGATAAATGATGCCGTCCACCGCCGGCTCAATATTTATCTCAAAAAGGTCCGGGTGCAGAACCTTGCCGACAAGGAGCGGGAGATCCGGGTCTTCTTTGGCCAAGACTTTTCCATTGACGAAACTGACGTGGGAGACACGGCCCTTTACGAACCCTTTTACCGGGTGATTTGCCATTATAAGCGCAACCGGTATTTTCTCGTCAACGGTTTCAGCCAGCGGGGGCGCTTCGACCAGTTCGCCACCGGGATCAAGAAGTTCGGTATGGCGGAGGGCACCTGGCGGGATGCCGAGGAAGGGATTTTAAGCGGAAATACTATCGCCCAAGGCTCGGTAGACAGCGTTATCGGTTTTAACCTGGTTTTAGAGCCCGGGGGGGAGGAAACGATTTACTACTGGATTTGCGTGGGGCGGAACATCCAGGAGGTCAGGGAACTCGACAAGTTCGTACTCGAGCAGAACCCGGAAGAGTTACTTTTCCGGACCCGATCGTTCAGTCGCGCTTTCCTCGATGCCTGCTTCGAATCCTGTGCCGGCACCTGCGGTCGCGATGTAGAGAAACTTCCGCCGGAGATTGTCACGGCGTACAAGCGCAGCCTGCTTGTTCTGCGCACGCATTTCGATGCGGGAGGTGCGGTGATCGCCTCCCCCGATTCGGACATCATGGTTACCAACCGCGACCACTACTGCTACCTCTGGCCCCGAGACGGGGCGGTTACCATATATGCTTTGGTTCAGGCGGGTTACGGGCGCCTTACCCGGCCTTTCTTCAGGTTCTGTGCCAACGCGCTGACGGACAGGGGATATCTTTTACATAAGTACAATCCGGACGGTACGGCCGGTTCGAGCTGGCACCCCTGGCTGGAAGAAGGCGTAGTGCACCTCCCAATTCAGGAGGACGAGACGGCTCTGGTGCTCTGGGCGCTGTGGGAATACTACCGGCGGGAGCGGGATCTCGAGTTTGTTCTGGAATGTTATCGTGATTTGGTCCGGCCGGCCGCGCAGTTTCTGAGCGACTACGTGGACGAAGACCTCAGCCTGCCGGCGGAGTCCTACGACCTGTGGGAGGAAAGACGCGGAATTTTCACCTTTACCGCAGCGACGGTTCACGCCGGCCTCACGGCGGCCGGCAACATGGCCCGGCTTTTCGGGCAGCCGAAGCTGGCGGAAAGCTATTTTCAGCGTGCGGGCGAAATCAAGGAGGGCATGATCAGGCACCTGTACGACGAGAAGCGCGGGCGCTTCTTGCGCGGTTTGCGTTTTAACCGGCAGAAGGGGGCCTTCGAACCGGACACCACCATCGACAGCAGTGTGGCCGGCGTCTTTTTATACAACGTGCTGCCGGTCCACGACGCGCGAGTGGCGGAAACGATGAGCCAGGTGGAGAAGGTGCTTTGGGTAAAAACCGGGGTGGGGGGGGTAGCCCGGTACTACGGCGATTACTACTTCCGGCAAACGGACGACCTGGAGACGGTTCCCGGCAACCCCTGGTTGGTTTGCACGCTCTGGCTGGCGCAGTACTACATCAGGGCGGCCCGGAGCATCGAGGAACTGGCGCGCGGCCAGCGGCTGCTGGAATGGAGTGTGAAACATTCCCTGCCTACCGGGGTGATGCCGGAGCAGCTACATCCCTTCACCGGGAAGCCGCTTTCCGTGGCGCCCCTGAGCTGGTCGCACGCCGCTTTCGTTATCGCGGTTATCGAGTACCTGAGCCGCTACCGGGAACTCGAGGCGGCCCAGGAGCGGATGGTCTTTTCTGTTCTGCCGGGTGAAGAAGTAGAGGTTACCCCGCCGGCGGTCCGGTTCTGACGTTTTTCAACCCGGACCTTCGGTGTTTGAGGTGGTGATTACAGGTTTGAAAATTTCGGGATTGGCGACGGGAATCGGCAGCCTGCCGTGCATTGAGGCAGCCCCGGCTCTGGAATTGGTGAAAAAGCATCTCGGAAGCCTGCCGCACTGGCCGCAACTGCCCCGGCGGGGATCGGCCGAGGGGTTCGTGGAGCAGTTCCTCGGCGCGCTTGCGGCGCACAGGATCTTAGAAACAAGGGGAAAACCCCGCTTCCTGAACGACGGCGCCGACTGGCCGGAACGGTTAACGGCCTTTTATACCGTTTGCTTTGGTGCGGAAGAGGGGGACGAAGCGGCGCTCGCCGCCTTTGCGCCGGGCCAGGAGGCAGCTTCGGGATTTTACGCTTTCTGCAGTGCCGTGGAGGCCGGGGAGTTTCCCGGGGCCAAGGCCTTCAAGGGACAGGTTGTGGGACCGCTGACGGTGGGGTTCCAACTCACGGGTGCCGGGGGCCGCCCTGCTTATTACGACCCGGAACTCCGCGAATTGATCGTCCGCAACCTTACGCTGGCCGCTCGCTGGCAGGCCACAACGCTGCGCCGGTTCGGTGCGCCCGTGATCATTTTCATTGACGAGCCGGCGGTTAGCGTTTACGGGCAGTCGAGCTACATCACGGTGACCCGGGAGCAGATTACGGCCGACATGGGGGAGATGGTCGCCGGTATCAAAGCTGCGGGCGCCCTTGTAGGGGTACATTCCTGCGCCGCGGTGGACTGGAGCATTCTGCTGGCCCTTGACATTGACATCCTCAGTTTCGACGCTTACGGTTACTTCCAGTCACTCTTACCCTACCGCCGCGAGTTGGCGGCCTTTCTTGAGCGGGGCGGCGTTCTCGCCTGGGGGCTGGTACCGACCGCGGAAACGGCCTGGGAGGAAAGCCCGGCCGGCCTGGTGGCCCGTCTGGAAATGTACTGGCGGGAGCTGGCGGAGCGGGGCGTGCCGGAAAAGCTTTTGCGGCGGCAGTGGTTAATCACGCCGAGCTGCGGGGCGGGACTGCTGGCGGAACCGCTGGCCGGGCGCATCTACGAGCTGACGGCGGCGGCGGCCGGGTTGCTCCGCGAGAGGGAAAAAGGTGCTCCGTAAGGCCGTGGGTGGAAAAGGGCTCGTGGATTACCACCTCCATACCCGCCGCTGCGGTCACGCAACGGGCGCCGTGGCCGACTTCGCCCGTGCCGCCGAGGAGAAGGGCCTGCTGGAAATCGGCTTTGCGGACCACATTCCACAGTATTTTCTGCCGGAGGACCGGCGCGACCCCGGGCTGGCGATGCCGGAAGAAGAGCTGTCGGCTTACGTGGCCGAGGTTTTAGAGACGGCGGCGGGTTTCAAGGACCTCGAAATCAAGCTCGGCATCGAGGCTGATTACGTTCCTGGCCGGGAACAGGCCCTCGAAGCGATCCTTGGCCGCTACCCTTTCGACTACGTCCTGGGTTCCGTGCACTACCTTGACGGTTGGGGCTTCGACAATCCGGCCGAAATCGCCGGGTACGCCGGGCGGGACGTTGACGCTCTCTACCGGGAGTATTTCCAGCTGATCCAACAGCTGGCGGCCAGCGGCCTTTTCGACGTGGTGGCCCACCCCGATCTGCTGAAGAAGTTCGGCTGCCGGCCCCGGGGAGACATCCTGCCCCTGTATGAGGAAACGGTCCGGGTGATTGCCGCCAGCGGCATGGCGGTGGAGGTAAATACAGCCGGTTTGAGGCAGCCGGTGGGGGAGATCTACCCCGCACCCCTCTTCCTGGAGCTGTGCCACCGGTACGGCGTTCCGGTAACCCTGGGTTCGGACGCCCACCGGCCGGATGACGTGGGACGTGATTTTGAACAGGCCGTGACCCTTCTGCGGCGGGTGGGGTACCGGGAGGTAGCCGTTTTCGAACGGCGGCGGCGGCGGTACCGGCCGCTCCGGTAAAAGCCGGAATGCCGGCAACAAACCGGTGATAAATAAGGAGTGCGTCCGGCCGCGGCCGGAGACTTTTCGAAGACTCTTGGCCTGTCAAGTTTATGCCGGGCGTGATCTGAAAACTGCCGGGTTGAGACTGCCCGGCAGGTTTTTTTGTGCGCCCGGCATGGGCGATAGCTATAGGGTGGAAGTCCCGAACGGAGGTTGATAGCACCAACCGTTAGCCAATGGCAAGGGTGTCCGTCGCGAGGCGGAATCCGAAGGAAGCCGGAGGCAAACCCCCGAGCTGAGGAACACGAACCTCAAGCGAGGCTGGCTTATCTGGGCGAGTCTGCGAAACAAGACAAAGCCCAATGCTATCAAGGGATAAGTGAGTAAATGAGGCGGTTGTGGGGGGAAAGCTATCGTTCTTACCCGGGGAGGCCTGCCGGGTAGGCCCAGCACTCAGGCGCCTGAGTGCTGGGTAACCCGGGCCGAGAGGACCGGCTGAGCCGGCAGGAG
>JASEJH010000053.1:7443-8273 GCA_030016455.1 Thermoanaerobacteraceae bacterium | reverse complement strand
CACGGATCGGGAAGGACCTGTTTGAGCGAAAGGCTCACCTTCTCGTTTTCCCGGTCGATCTTGATTACTTTCACCTCGATGGTGTCGCCTACCCGCAAAACTTCCGACGGGTGTCCGACCCGGTGGAAGGACATCTCGGATATGTGCAGCAGCCCGTCAATTCCGCCGATGTCTATGAAGGCACCGAAGGAGGTGAGCCGCCGGACCACTCCCTGCACCACCGCTCCTTCCTCGAGCGAAGCCAGCGTTTCCATGCGTTTCTGCTGGTACTCCTCTTCCAGAACGGCCTTCCGCGAAAGCACCACTTTCTTCCGGACCCTGTTCAGCTCGATGATTTTGCAGGTCACTTTCTCGCCGACGTACTTCGAAAGGTCTTCGGTGTAACCGCGCTCCACCAGGGAAGCCGGCAAAAAGGCCCGGACGCCCAGGTCAACGATCAGGCCGCCTTTCACGACCTCCCGCACCGTTCCCTCTACCGGCGTCCCGTTCTCGAACGCAACCTGAAGTTCCTGCCATGCTTTTTCGGCGTCTGCCCGGCCCTTGGAAAGGATAATCCGGCCTTCGCTGTTCTCCGCCTTGACCACCCAGACATCTATTTCATCTCCCACGCTCACCACGTCGTGCGGAGAGGCAATTTCACAGCAGGACAGCTCCCGGAGCGGGATCACTCCTTCGGATTTTGCGCCCACGTCCACCAGAACCTCGTTCTGGTTTATTTCCACGACCACTCCCTTGACAATTTCGCCGCCGCGGAGGGTTTTCACCTCCATCGGCTGCATCTCCTGGGTCGTTTCATTTCCTTCGCCCAATTCCTTCATGCGCCTCTCTAC
>JASEJH010000053.1:0-7433 GCA_030016455.1 Thermoanaerobacteraceae bacterium | reverse complement strand
TCAATAATCCAGTCCGGTGTGGATGCCCCGGCGGTGAGGCCCGCAACTTTCACACCGGCAAACCACTCCGGTTTGAGTTCGTCTGCCGTCTCGATATGGTAGGTTGGGGTGCCCGTCGCCAGGCAGAGCCGGGTCAGCTTCTGCGTGTTGGCGCTTGCGTATCCGCCGACAACCACCATCACGTCAACCTGGCGGGATAAATCCAGTGCGGCCTGCTGCCGCTTGGCCACCGCATGGCAGGTGGTGCTGAAGACTTTAACCTCCGCGTTGCGCTGCTGCAACACTTCTGCCACGGCTTCAAAGTTCGCCTGCGGCTGCGTGGTCTGGGCGATGATCCCGAGGCGCGGGAACGCCGGAAGTGCCGCTGCTTCTTCCGGATTTTCCACCACCTGCGCCTGCCCGCCGGCCCAACCTACGATTCCTTTGACTTCCGGGTGGTTCCTGTCTCCCACCACCACCACGGTGTACCCCTGTGCGGTCAGGTCCCTGGCCAATTGCTGGGCCCGCTTCACGAAAGGGCATGTGGCGTCCACAACCGCCAGACCGGTTTTCTGGGCGGCCGCAAGAACTTCGGGTTCCACCCCGTGGGACCGGATGATCAAGGTCCCCTCTTTGACGGCCGCCAGCTCTTCAATTGCCTGGATACCCTGATCGGCCAGGAACTTTACCACCTGGGGGTTGTGAATCAACGGGCCCAGTGTAAAAAGCGGCCCGGTGTTTTCGGCGCGGGCTTTCAGCGCCAGGTCGATCGCCCGCTTTACACCGAAGCAAAAACCTGCCCACGCCGCCCTTTTTACTTCCATTTCCGGTCCGCATCCGCTCCCATCAATGCCGCAATTGCGGCGATCATTTCTTGTCCGCCGTTTACTATTTCTTCCCGGGTTGGCTTTTTCCCTTCTGTTTTTAAGTAAAAGGGTTTTCCCACCCGCACCCGAACTTTTCCAAACAGCCCGCGCGTGCCGATAAGCGCTACCGGAACCACCGGCACACCGGTTTTCAGCGCCAGCACCGCCGTGCCCGGCTGGGCGGGCAGCAACTCGCCGGTGGGGCTGCGCCGCCCTTCCGGAAAGATGCCCACCACCCGGCCGCGCATCAGGTAGTCAACCGCCGCCTTCAGCGCTTTGCGGTCAAAGCCCTCCCGCCGCACCGGAAAAGCGCCTAAAATCCGGATCAGCAACCCGAAAAGCGGGATCCGGAAAAGCTCCTCTTTGGCCATGAAGTGGACCCGCCGTTTCAGCGCCGCCCCTAAAACAGGAGGGTCCCAGTAGCTCTGGTGGTTGGCGATAACGATAACCCCTCCCTCAGGCGGGAGGTTGTCTCCACCCTCCACCTTCCACCGCCGCAGTACCGGCAGTAAAATCCTGAGCAGAACCCAGGCGAACCAGTAAAGCAAACCGCTTCACCCTCCCTGCACCTGCGCGAGAATCATCTCCACCACTTCGTCGGGGCTCTTTTCGGTGGTGTCGATGACCACTGCGTCCGGTGCCGGAGTGAGCGGTGCCACTTTTCGCTGCGTATCGAACGTATCGCGGCGTACGATCTCTTTGATCTGGTCCGCCAGCGTAACGTTGTACCCGTCCCGCGCGGTTTCAAGAAACCGGCGCCGGGCGCGTTCTTCCACGCTCGCCGTCAGAAAAAACTTTTTCTCGGCATCCGGCAGCACGACCGTCCCGATATCCCGTCCCTCCATGACCACGCCGCTGCCAGCCGCCAGTTGCCGCTGCTTCTCCGTGAGGTACCGCCTCACCACAGGCACCCGGGCCACCAGCGAAACGCAACGCGAAACGTCGGGCGTGCGGATTTCCCGGCTGACTTCCTGCCCGTCCAGATAAACAGCCGTTTCGCCGTCTTCGCTCCGGCCAAACTCAATTTTCAACGTCTGGACGAGCCGTGCTAAGTCCTCCTCGTCCTCGCAGGAGATTCCGGCCTTAATCGCCGCGAGCGCCACGGCCCGGTACATTGCCCCGGTATCCACATACGTCAAGCCGAGGCGTTGCGCCAGCTTTTTCGCCACGGTGCTCTTGCCGGCTCCCGCTGGTCCGTCTATGGCGATGCGCAAGGAAAGGACCTACCCCTTTGTTTCTGGTTTGGATTCGACATTTCTGCCGACTTTCCTTTTTTTTAATAATTATTCCACGCTCAATCGCTGCAGCGTTTCTACAAAGTCCGGGAAGGAAACGTTCACCACGTCCGCCTCTTTAATCACAGTCTCGCCGTCAGCCGTCAGGCCGGCCACCGCCAAGGCCATCGCCACCCGGTGGTCGCCGTAACTCTCTACCACTGCTCCGGAAAGCCGCTTTCCGCCGTAAATAATGAGCCCGTCCGGCAGTTCTTCCACTGGGACGCCCAGGCAGCTCAGCCCCGCCGCCATGGTTTTCAACCGGTCGGACTCCTTAACTTTGAGTTCGGCGGCGTTCCGGATGACCGTTTTGCCGCAGGCGCATGCTGCGGCGACGGTGATCACCGGGATTTCGTCAATGAGCCGCGGGATGAGCGCACCGCCGATTTCTACCCCTCTTAACTCCGAAGAATACACGGTTATGTCCCCGTATGGTTCGCCTCCGGCTTCGCCTGCAGGCGTTATCTCCATCCGGGCGCCCATTTCCCGGAGCACCTCAATGATTCCGGTCCGGGTGGGGTTCAGTCCCACCCCTTTGATGGTGAGGGCAGCTTCGGGCACGATGCAGGCGGCGACCATCAAGAACGCCGCCGAGGAGATGTCCCCGGGCACCCGGATCGCCGCCCCTTTCAGAACCGGGTTTCCGTCCACGGCGACCGTCAACCCGTCCCGCGTTACCCTGGCGCCGAAGTACTCCAGCATCCGCTCGGTGTGGTCACGGGAAAGCGCGGGCTCGGTGACGCTCGTCGTACCCTGGGCGTAAAGCCCCGCCAGCAGGACGGCCGATTTCACCTGGGCGCTGGCAACGGGGGAAGTGAACGCGAGGGGCTTAAGTTCGCCGCCGGTGACTGCCAGGGGCGCCAGCTCCCCGCCGCCCCGTCCGCTGATCCGGGCTCCCATCTCCCGGAGCGGCCTGACGACGCGGCCCATCGGGCGCCGCCGCAGGCTGCTGTCTCCGGTAAGCACGCTGAAGAACGGCTGCCCCGCCAGAATCCCCAGCAAGAGGCGCATGGTGGTCCCGGAGTTCTTTGCATCCAGGACGTCTTCCGGTTCGCTGAGGCCGTACAGCCCGCAGCCGCGAATCACCACCCGCCCCGCTTCCGGTCCGGTGATTTCCACCCCCATACTGCGGAAACAGGCCAGGGTGGCCAGGCAATCCTCGCCTTCCAGGAAGTTCTCGACGACCGTTTCGCCCGTCGCTATCGCGCCCAGCATGAGCGCCCGGTGGGAGATGGACTTGTCCCCCGGCACGGCGACCGTTCCCTTTAGAGATCGTACGGGACGAATTACCAGTTCCAAACCCTTAAAACCCCCTGAAAAAAACAAAATTTTTGCTCTGCCATAATAGTCTTCCTG
Source organism: Thermoanaerobacteraceae bacterium (assembly GCA_030016455.1). GTDB lineage: Bacteria > Bacillota > Desulfotomaculia > Desulfotomaculales > Ammonificaceae > Yes71-27. Next base: position 3,958 of record JASEJH010000053.1, on the reverse strand, counting down.
TAGATGGTTTTTCAGCCGCTGTTTTCTTTTACCCCCGGCTTTTCTACTCCTGTCTCGCCTCGCTTACTTGCTCCTTTTGGCCTGCCGCATTTGCGCTCATCGCTTTCTGGACTCGATTCCCGCTCTTTGCAAGAGCGCCAGTGCTTCCTCCTGGTCGGCGGTGCTGGCAAAACCGAGCCGGATCGTTCCGCCCTCGCCCTCCCGCACCCGGAGGATTTCGATGTCGCAGATGTTAATGCCCGCGTTGCCGAGGATCCCGGACAGGTGGGCGATAACCCCCGGCCGGTCCGGGACGGTGACCACGATCTCGCACAGCTCGGGCAGGTAGCCCTTGCTCTTAGCCGACACCGTCTGGCGCAGCAGGTGTGCCTTCCGGAGCCACTCTTCCAGCGCTTGCGCGTTGCCTGACGCGACGATGGCCGCCAGTTCGCCGAGCACCTGCCGGTACCGCTCCAGGACCGTGAGAATGGCTTCGCTGTTCGACAGGATTATGTCCCGCCACACCGTTACGTCACCAGCGGCGACGCGGGTCGTATCCCGGAAACCGCCCGCGGCGAGGGGCAGCAGCGCCTCCCGCTCCGGCAGGGCGCCAATGGTGTTGACCAGGGCGGCGGCAACGCAGTGCGGCAGGTGGCTCACCGCGGCCACGTAAAAGTCATGCACTTCCGGCGCGAGCTGGATGACGCGCGCCCCAATGCCTTCCGCGAGCCGGCGTACCCTGTCCAGCGCGCTCGGGTCGGTGGCGGTTGTAGGCGTCAGAATGTAGTATGCGTTTTCGAAAAGGTACGGGTCGGCGTTCTTGACCCCGGCCCGCTCCGAACCGGCCATCGGGTGACCGCCGACGAAGTAAAAGGAATGGGCCGCGCCGATAGGCTCCACCGCCCGAACGATGGCTGCCTTCGTGCTCCCTACGTCGGTGACCACCGTACCGGGACGGAGGTGCGGGGCAGCTTCCCGGACCACCGGGACGACCGTGCTCACCGGTGTCGCTACCACCACCAGCGAGGCGCCTGCGACGCCGCTTTGGAGGTCGGTGGTCACCGTGTCCGCCGCACCGACCTCGACGCCGAGCTGCAGCTTTTCCTCGCTTCTCCCGATGCCCACCACCTCCGCCGCCAGCCCCAGGCGGCGCAGAGCCATTCCGAGGGAACCGCCGATCAAACCAAGGCCGATAATCGCCACCCGCTCCAACACCTTCAGCCCTCCCACCGGGGGTAAGAACCTAAGATCCTAAAAAAAACGCTCTGTCTCCGGATCGCTTCCAGCGCTTCGGCTACGGGGGGGTCTTCGCGGTGCCCCTCGCAATCAATGTAGAAAATATAATAGCCGATGCCCCGGCGTGCCGGGCGGGATTCAATCTTGGTCAGGTTAATCCCCCGCGAAGCAAACTCGCCCAGTGCCGCGTACAGGGTTCCGGGCCGGTCGTGTACAAGTGAAAAGGCCGCGGAAGTCTTATCCTTTCCCGTGCGGGCTGCGGGGTCGCGCCCAATCACCGCAAACCGGGTTTCGTTCTCCGTAACGTCCTGGATCGCCCGCGCGACAACCACCAGCCCGTAATGTTCAGCCGCCGCCTCGGTGCCGATGGCCGCCCAGGGTTCGGCTGTGGAAGCCACCAGCCGCGCCGCTTCCGCCGTGCTGGTGGTCGCCTGCCGGATTACATCCGGCAGTTCCCGTTCGAGATATTTCCGGCACTGCGCGATGGCGTGGGGATGGGAAAGCACGCGGGTAAAGCGTTTTACACCCGTACGGGCGAGAAGGTGATGCACCACCGGGAGGATGATCTCTCCCGTAATAAAAACCCTTTCATCGTACGTAAGGAGGTCCAGCGTGAGGTTAACGCTTCCTTCCACCGAGTTTTCAAGCGGGACGACGCCGAACGCGGTTTGCCCGCCGGCTACCGCCTTAAAGAGTTCGGGGATCTCGCTGAAAGGTACCCCTTCGTAATCCCGCCCGAAAAAAAAGCGGGCCATCGCCTGTTCCGTGAAGGTTCCGGCCGGCCCGAGAAAACCAACCCTGAGTGACGCCATTAAAGCTGCCTCCCCAGGACCGCAGCAATCCGGCGCAAATCTTCCATCATCGCCGCAAAATTTTCCGGGGTGAGCGACTGCGCCCCGTCGCAGAGCGCCTCTGCCGGGTTCGGGTGCACCTCCACCAGAAGGCCGTCGGCCCCGGCGGCAATTGCCGCCCGGCACATCGGGGCGACGAATTTCCAGCGGCCGATGCCGTGGCTCGGATCCACCACCACCGGCAGGTGCGAGAGGTGTTTTACAATCGGGACCGCTGAAAGGTCCAAGGTGTTGCGGGTGTAAGTTTCGAAGCTGCGAATCCCCCGCTCGCACAGGATGACGTCGAAGTTGCCCCCGGACAGGATGTATTCCGCCGCCATCAGCCACTCCTCAATCGTAGCGGAGAGGCCTCTTTTCAAAAGCACCGGTTTGTTTATCCGGCCCAGTTCTTTTAAGAGGTCAAAATTCTGCATGTTGCGGGTGCCTAACTGGACAATATCCGCGTACTCTGCCACGATGGGCAGCGTCCGGATGTCCATTACCTCCGTGACAATCTTCAGGCCGAACCGTTCTCTGGCCTCGGCGAGTATTTTTAACCCCTCTTCACCCAGTCCCTGAAAGGAATAGGGTGAAGTGCGGGGCTTGAAAGCACCGCCGCGCAGGATGGTGGCTCCCGCAGCGCTGACCTGCTCCGCAGCGGTAAGCAACTGCTCCCGGCTTTCCACCGCGCAGGGCCCGGCCATTACGTGAACCCTTGCCCCGCCGATCTCCACGCCGTCACCAACCCGCACTATCGTTCGTTCCGCCCGGAAAGAACGGCTGGCCGCCTTGTAAGGGTGTAAAATAGGGATCACCTGCTCCACCCCCGGCAGTACTTCAAGGGCAGCCTCGCGCAACCGTCTTTCATCCCCGATGATGCCGATGATCGTTTTTTCCACCCCGCGGGAGAGGTGGGCCTTGAAGCCCTCCGCTTCGATCTTCTTGATTACACCTTCCACTTCTTGTTCGGTTGCGTTGTCCGCCATGACGATGATCATTCGGTACTCCCTCCATCAGAACAGTATCAATCCGGCTGTACAATCAGTTCGCCAGCACCCCGGCCAGCGCGGCGGCGAAGCGGGCGTTCTGCGCTGCTGTGCCGATGGTCACCCGGAGGTGGGTGGGGTAACCAAAACCGCCCCGGATGATGACGCCCGCTTTCAGGAGGCGCTGAAAAACTTCCCTTTCGTCCCGTCCGGCGTCGAAGAAAATGAAGTTCGCCTCGGTCGGGACGTAAGTGACGCCGAGTGCCGTAAAGGCCTCGTATAGCTGCTTTTTCCCTTCTTCGTTCGTCTTCCGGGTCAGCGCGACGAATTCCTCGTCGTCGAGTGCAGCCAGCGCCGCTTCCTGCGCCAGCGCGTTGACGTTGAACGGTTCCCGGACGCGGTTCAGATATTCAATCAGCGAAGGCGGTCCTATGCCGTAGCCGACGCGCAGTCCTGCCAGGCCGTACAGCTTCGAAAAAGTCCGCAAAACTACGGCGTTGCAGCCCTTCCGGGTAATCCGGGTCGGTGACGTACTCGAAATAGGCCTCGTCGAAGACCACCACCGTTTCCGGGCCGACCCGTTCCATAAACCGGGCGACCTCCCGCCTGGTGGCGATGGTGCCGGTGGGGTTGTTCGGGTTGCAGAGGTACACCATCTTCGTCCTGGCGGTCAGCCGCGCGGCCATCGCTTCCAGGTCCATCCGGAAATCCTTCAGCGGGACCTCCACCGGTACGGCTCCCATCAACCGGGCCAGCGGTTCGTACCGGGGAAAGGTCGGCACCGGCATCACGACCTCGTCGCCCGGTTCCAGGAGCGCGAGGGAAAGCATCTGGACAATTTCGTTGGAGCCGTTGCCGACGATGATCGCGTTGTAGTCTACGCCGAGCCTGGCGGCCAGGGCCTGGCGGAGCCGGTAGGCGCTGCCG
>JASEJH010000052.1:3869-8308 GCA_030016455.1 Thermoanaerobacteraceae bacterium | reverse complement strand
CCCAAAACCCCCGGCACTCAAAACCCGGTCAATGTCAATCCTGAAGCGAAGGCACACCCTGAAGACAGAAGATTGCCGCTGGATTGGGTGCCGGGATTTTTTTGCCTTCCGGCAACGCGGGCCGCGGTTCCGCTCTTTGCCGCTGTCTTCTTGCCTCCTGCCCCCGTTTTCCCGCTTCGCGCGCCGCTTTTTTCGCTTCCGCCTTCCCCTTGCTTTTAAAACCCCGACGTGCTACAATAATTCTCGTCAGTGGGCCTGTAGCTCAGGGGGAGAGCGCTTGACTCGCATTCAAGAGGCCGGGGGTTCGAATCCCCCCAGGTCCACCAAGTTACCAAGCGGGTTTGCGGTTCTGCCCGGGTTCGCACGAGGGTTTTTTGGAATCCGTCGTGGAATCCGAGCAGAACCTTGTGGCTGAGGGCCAGGTAACTGCCGTGTTAGCTTAACACCTGGCCTTTTTTCTTTGGGCGTCCGTTTTTTTTTCTTTGGCTGCCCGTCCCGCTCAAGAAGCCGGGTCGCCAGCCGCTTGTTCGCCCGCCGCCGTTCCGGCGAAAAGGAGTGAGCATACATATCCGCCGTGGTTGACCGCCTGGCGTGCCTGAGCAGATCGGCAACGGTCGGCAGCGCCTCCCCGCTTGCTAACATCAGCGAGGCGCACGTGTGCCGGAGGTCGTGGAAGCGGACCGTCAGCGGGAGCCCCGCTCTCCTCAGCGCAGGCTTAAAGTGCCGGCGGATGAAATGCCTCGGGTTGACCAGCGTCCCGATCTCCGTGGCAAAGACGAGGTTGTTATCCTGGTAGCCTTCTCCAGCCAGCATTTTTTCCTTAAGCTGCTTCACCCGGTGCCTTTTTAAAACCGCCGACACCTCTTCGGAAAACTCCAGGCGACCCTTCGACTTCTTGGTCTTAGGAGGCTGAAAGTGGATCTTCCCGTTGACAAGCACGAGGCTCTGGGTTACGTATAGAATCCCGTTTTCCAAGTCTACGTTATCCCAGGTAAGGGCCAGGATTTCTCCCCGGTGCATCCCCAAGGTGGCGGCCAGCACGAACGCTGCATAGTAGCGGTCTTCGTAGGCGGCGGCGAGTAGCCTTACGGCCTCCTCTTCGGTGAGCGGCTCGACCTCTTTCGGCACGAGAGCCGGCGGCTCGGCAGCCTCGGCTACATTCTCGAAGAGGATCCGCCGCTTCTCGTCGCTCGCCCAGCCTAAAGCACGGTGCATTATGGCGTGGATGAGCCGTACCGTCCGCGCAGAAAGACCCTCTTCCTGCTTCTTCTTGTACAGAGCCTGCAGATGCTGCCAGGACAAGTTCTCCAGTTTGACGGTGCCAATCACGGGAACAATGTGCTTACCAATTATCGCCCGGTAGTTGGCGAGTGTCGTCAGCCGGAGCTTTGTTTCTCCGTAGTTTTCCAGCCAGAAGCGCAGGTATTCCTCCACCGTTGCTCCAGCGCTGATCGGCAACGCCCCGGGATTCCTCAATCGTTCCGCAACTTCCCTAAACCGCTTCTTAGCCTCGCGCTCGCTTCCGTAAACTGTGAATCGCTTAGACTTTTTCTTCCGTGTTACGGGATCCTAACCGTGGTAGCCGACCTTTAAGACCTCCGCGGCAGTCGGCTTGCCGGTCAGGTCGGCCTCGGCCTCCGCTTCGGCGTCACCGGTGAACAGGAACTCAATTTCTCCGCAATCCAGCAGGCAGACCACGGAGTTGTTGTTCGCGTCACCGTGGTCTTTCACCGGACCCAGAACCTTGAAAGCGCAGGAGCCGAACGCCCACGATTGTCCAGGCATCGCCTTCTGATGCGGGCAACCCTCGGCCCGAACAGCGGCCAGGTAGTCGCGGTAGGTCGCGGTGTCCACGCTCATCCCGTCGTCCACCACGCTCTCCACTTTAAAAGCTGCCAGCACGTCGTCGAGGCCGCCGATGTGGTCGGCGTGCATGTGCGTGGCGATCATAAGCTCGATGTCATCAACGCGCTGGTCTTTCAGGTAGCCGACGACCACAGAACCTTTGTTGTTGTCGCCGCCGTCAATGAGGATGTCATTCCGATTGGGCAATTGGATGTAGATGCTGTCGCCCTGGCCCACGTCGATGAAGTGGACTTTGACCTGAGCGCCGGACGCCGAAGTTATCCTGACCGTCTGGGTCTTCGCGTCCCAGTCCACCTCGCAGCCCAGGAACTCCGAGACGAACCGCAGGGGGACCAGCGTCCGGCCGCTGACAACCTTCGCGGGAACGTCAAGCGTTACTGGCGCGCCGTTTTTGTACGCGGTTTTCACGCCGATGGTCAGCCGGATCGTTGTCTGGCCCCTAGTCGCCGTGACAGTCCTGGTGGCGCCGTCCTAACTCACATCAACGCCCAGAGCTTCAAAGATTGCCCGCATGGGCACAAGCGTCCTGCCCTGCTCAATCACCGGAGGAACGTCGAAGGACAATTGCGTACCGTCCAACAGGATGCGGGGTGCGGCAAAGGCGGGAACGGCGCACATCAGGACCAATGCCACGAACACCGCGATCGCGGCAAACGCGACCTTTACCTGCCCGAACCTTGAGCCCTTGCCCAAGCTCCTCGCTCCTCCCTTTTTGGAGGAAATTCGAGGAAAAGAAGAAAAATCCTGCTTCGCAGCCGCACCGCCACAACACCATGGCGGTAATTTCAGAATCAGGTCTCTAGCCCAATATTGGCCTCGATGAGGCCGGCGCCGGTAAAGACCTCCACCGCGAGTATCCTGACGTGGCTGAGCAGGGTGACGTTTTTGCCGGCGATCAGGGTGGGCGGCGAGATGCTGACAAGAAGGCCGCCCCGCTCGAGGATGATCGCTGCCCTGGAGGCCAGCACGTTGGCCAGTTCCGCGACGGCGCTCTTCGCCATTTCGTCGAGCTCCCCCACCGGAAAGCCCATCACGAAAGAGGCTATGTTCCGCGCGGTGCCCTCGGTCATGCTGTAGGCCACGTTCCCGCGAACGTCCTGGGACAGGCCCACAAGAACATTCACGTTCGCCGCTGCCACCAGCTTGTCCTTGAGCGCCAGCCTGCCCCTCTTCAGCTCTTTGACACCAAAGTCCGGCAGCACCTCGAAGAACGACTCCACGAAAGGAGCGTACATCCTAACGTCCACGCGGCACACCCCCCTCAAAACCAACGGTGACGGACAGCTTCCCGACGGGAGTGTCCGCGTCGAACACCTCCGCCTCTACCCTGTGGCCGGTGACTTTGACCTTGTCGCCGCAGAAGAGGCCCGGCGGAGTCATTTCGAAATGTGTGCTTCCCGGGGCGTTGTTGATGGCCGTCACGGCATGGCCCGCAACGATGTTTGCGAGCTCGGCGAGCGCGTGCAGTACGAAATCGCCCTCCGAAGAGTGGGCCTGCCCGTCAATCAGCCCGCAAAGCCGCCGGGCGGCCTCCCGGTTGGTGTCCAGTATGACGAAGCCGGGCCTTTCCCCGGTCAGGCCGATGATCACGGCCAGACCGTTTGACTCGAAAGTGTTCGGCTGCGGCCGCGGGTCGCTGACCGCGCAGTCCAGCTCTACCAGCTCCATCAAGTTCCTCTTCAGTGAAGAGATGAAATGTTCCAGATAATCACGGGTCACAGAGCATCACCCTTTGCAAGAGGGTTGAAACCACAGCGGCCCCGGTCGAAGGCGGGAGCCTTTCAGAAGGACGGCTGGAGCATTGCGCTCAGTTCACCACCACCATTGAAGACGCGGCGTGGTAGCCAACCCTGGCCTTGACGGCCTCGCTGACGAACCGCAGCGGGACCAGCGTCCTGCCGTTGACAATTACCGGCGGCACGTTGAGGCCGACCTCCCGCCCGTCAACGGTTGCGGTGGCTTTTCCGACGCCCAAAACTATAATCTTTGTTCCCTGGAATAAACTACCTGCCGGTCAACCGGGTCCCACTCCACCGCGCAGCCCAGGCTTTTGGCGAACTTCCGCAGCAGAACCAGGGTGCGCCCGTCTACAATCCGGGACGGAACGCCAAACTCGATCTTTTTCCTTTTGATGAACAGGGGCATCTCTGTGCTTCCCATACCCTTGTAAAGCTCATTAAGGGCATCACACCGCCCGGTCTTCCGGCGCTACCACAGCGGCTTCCACCAGGGTCTCTTCGGCCGCGAGGCGGTCTCCTACACGGCTGCAAGCGAGCACCGCGGAACCGACAAAACGCGCCCGAACACAATAAGAAAGGACCAAAAAGGCACTTCTCTTAAAGGAAACAAAGATCGCCTCCGAATAACTTTTTTACTTAAACATCCGTTACTTGAAGGGCAATTGCGACGGTTGCGCGCCAAAATGGGCCGAAGGTCCCATTTGAGTAGGACTAAAGCCTTGGGGGAGGGCCGAAAGATGGCCCTCCCCCAAGGCTGAACTCTTTCCGCGTTAGGCCTTTTCGCTCGGCGCCGTTCTCGCTACCCTTAAGACGACCGCTGTGCTCTCGGCGCGG
>JASEJH010000052.1:0-3859 GCA_030016455.1 Thermoanaerobacteraceae bacterium | reverse complement strand
GGAGACTTTGTTCAGCGGCCTGAAAGTCCCGTCCGGGTAGCCCTTCGCGATCCCCAAGGCTGCAGCTTCGGCGACCTCGTTTCTCGCCCAGGCAGGCACCTCCCGAAGTCCTTGAACGGCGCGGCGCCAGGAACGCTTGCCGTCGCGCCGAACTTCTTAACGACCCGCGTCAAGAGAATAATGGTCTCGACCCGGCTGATGTCCCTATCGGCGCCCAGCGTGCCGTCCGGGCAGCCGACCATCAGGCTGGCGTCGTAGACCGCGCGGGCGGCGGAGGCCAAGGCCTCATCTTCAGCCGGAACGTCCCCGAACGGGACTTCGCCGCCCGGGTCAGGAAGGTTCAGCGCCGCCTTCAGCAGCTTCGCTACCTCGCCGCGCTTCGCCGGGCTGTCAGGGTGAAGGAACGCGACCTCGCCGAAAACCGGGTTGTCCTCCAGGAAACTCCCAACAGTCTTGTAAGCCCAGTGCTTCTCGTCGAAGTCGCCGTACCGCCAGAAGCTCTTCTGCCAGCACAGGAACTTCCGCCCGCCGCTTTCGACGACGCACTTCAGGTTGTGCCTGCCCGGGCCGAGCTGCAGGTCCATGCCGAACGTTCCGTCCTTGGCTTCGAGGGTGTGCCTCCCTCCGTTCAGGACGACCAGCACGGAAAAGGCGCCTCTCACGCGGCCCACAAGCCTGCTCCCCGCCACGTGCGCCTCGACGGCGGGCACCTTTTCGAACACCGTGAATTCGCCGCCTTTTTCGAGAAAGACGGTCGTGCGGCCCGCTTCGCGGTACACCGCGCCGACGACGCCGTACACCGCCCCAGAGACGGGAACCCAGGCGTCCAGATGCGGGTCGAGCGTGCAGAGCGCGCCGCCGCTCACGACAACCTTCAGCCCGGCGGGCTCGCCGCTGACCCTGACCGCGATTCCGCCTTCGATGTCCTCGAGCACCGCCTCTCCGCTGCCGCTATCGGCGGCCTCCAGCGTAACAGAAACGCTGCCCACCGTCAGAGTCGCCGACCCGCCGGCAGCGAGGTCCACCTTCACGCTCCGGTTGGTGCTCCCGCCGCCACCGCCGCCAGAGGAATAACCCGGAGAACTCGGCGAATTCCCGATTTCTTCTGTCGGCGCGGATGGGGCGCTCCCCAACTGGCTCAGTGGTGCGTAGCACACGTCGGCCGCGTTTTCGCTGTCCCAGTCGCACTCGGTCCAGGCCAGCCGCTCGAGCGAGACTGCGCAGTCCCAGGCCTCGGCGGCCACCAGGTACCACCTGCCGCCTACCAAGTCGACCACGTAGAGCGGGTCGTCCACCCAGACCAGCGCGTAGCGCCCGTCCGGGCTCACGCCCCCCAGGTAGTACTGGTAGGGTTCGGCTTCCGTCGAGAGGGTAAGCACTTCTTCTGCAGGGCCACCGTCCAGCGGAGCTTTCTCCAGCTTGCAGGTGGTGCCGTAGAGGCCGATCCAGTACACGTAGTCTCCCGCCACATGGGGGCGGCTGATCCAGTCCGGCGACGCGAGCACGCTCTTGTCGCCGGTCTCGATGTCCAGCGACACGAGCGCCGCGCCCTCGGTGCAGAACACCTTCCCGCCGCCGATCGCGGGGCGGTGCTGGAACACAGCATAGCCGTCGGTCGTCAGGTACCTGCCCGAACCCGCGGCCACGTCGTAAAGGTAGATGTCGCCGCTGGTCGCCCAAGTCGCGTAGACGCCGTCGGTGACCGGAGGCGTTCCCCACATCCCGGTGGAAATGGTTTCACCGGTCCCGATCATCAGGATTTCAAATGCCCGAAGATCCTTGGTACGCGGCGATGCCGCTCCGCACCGAAGCGGGATCCCAGATGCCCTTGCCCGTAGTCAACGGTCTCCTGCTTCGTCGAAATGTCAAACGCATAAAGGTCGCCGTCCTTGATGTAGTACATGGGACCGCTCTCGTCGAAGCTCGGAGCGCACTCCCAGGCAGACGTACTGATCTTTTCTGGCGTGAAGGCGGGCTTGAGGTACGTCACCGTCGCGAACGCTGGCTCCGATTCCCTGCCGGCGTAGTCCCGCACCTTCGCGTAGATCGTTTTAGTGCCCTCAGACGACAGAGACACCGACACCTCCGCGAAGAACGGATCTTCAGGGTAGGACCGGCTGAAGTCGCAGGCCGCCCAGGACGCGCCGGCGAAGTCCGGGTTCTCGCTGAGCATGACCTCCGTCGGCAGAACGTCCTCGGCCACGTTGAGCCCGAACGTCGCGCTCGGCGAGGTGACCACGCTGTACCACGGAGAGAAGTTCGTTATACTTGGGGGCTCAGCGTCGTACCAGATGTCCTGAGTTATGTCCGCCGTGTTGCCGCTCACGTCCCGCAGCCGGACGACAACGGTCTTCTTGCCGCCCGGAGAAGACAGGGGCACATCGACCGCCATCGGAGACCCGGTCCACGCCTGCCACGCAAACCCGGAGCCAGCGTTAACTCCAACGTCCGACACGCCGCCGTTGTCCTCGCCGTACACAACGAACTGCACCGTCGCTTCCGTGACGAAGGGCAAGCCGTCAGCAGGAAAGGTCTCCGCGGAAACCGATACCGACCCCGAAGGGCAGACATTGTCCACTCCGCCCGGCGGGTCGTAGATGCCCTGGTCGGTCATCGCGAACAACATATCGCTCGGCGTCGCGAACAGGTAGTAAACGGTGGCGCCAGAGGGGATGCCCGTGGCGAACTCGAACCACGTCGCGCCGCCGTCGACAGACTTGGCAATACCGCTGGCGTTCCCAACGTAGACGCTGTTCTGGCTGTCCGTCGCTATGGCACTCACGGAATAAGCGCTGGACCCCAGCACGCTGTTCACCGGAGCAGCCGTCCAGGTCACGCCGTCGGCAGAACTGTAAGTGCCGTAACCGCTCAGGCCACCGCCGCAGGCGTAGATGCGCCCCGCTCCGTCGGAAGTAAACCGGCGCACCTTGATGCTGCCGTTCACCTGCTGCCAGGAGCCTCCGCCGGAAGGCAGCCTGTAAATGCCCGCGCTCAGGTAAGAGCCGATGTAAACCGTCCCGTCGGGCGTTACCAGCTTCGCGTAAGGAGCCAACGGCACCGACGGCCCGAAGGTCGCCCAGGTGGCGCCGTTGTCGGTGCTCTTCGTCAGGTAGGAGCCGCTGTCGCTGTAGAGGGTGCCGTAGACATCCCTGGTCACGCTGCGGATCCCCTGGCTGAACACCCTGGTCAGACCGGAGCCGTCCAGGCCGATCTTATAGATGCCGTCGCCCGCTCCGAAGACCAGGCAGTTGTCGTTGGTCATCGCCATGCTCTGGTACGGCAGGGGGCTCGCGTTCGCCAGGAACGGCGCCCACGTCTGCCCGCCGTCGGTGGATTTGTAAAAGCCGTACTGGTTGCGCGCGAACAAGGTGTTCGCGTCGGCCGCGACCATCTCCAGGCTGTTCCACAAAACGCCCCATTTCAAACCCTGGCTGGAGAACGAGACACTTAGGCCACCGTCCGTGCTCCGTACAGCCCAAGAGGCGTCCCAGCAAAGAGGTAACCGGTGGCCGGGTCCTTGTGGACGCACGTCACCGAGAAGCCGCCGGTGCCCGGCGTCCAGGTGCTGCCGCCGTCCGTGCTGACCCGCAACCCCCCGGAGTTGCTGCCCACAAGAATCTTGTCCAAGTAGACCCGCGCCGCCTGGCCGAGCGGCCAGTTCCCCAGGGCGGGGTAAGCATCGCCCAGGAAACGCCGTCGTAGCAGGAAAAGGTGTTCCCGGACGCCATGTAGAGCTTTCCGTCCTCGCCACACGACATGTCGGTGACGCTCACGCCGCTGCCTGAGATGACCGATAAGAGAAGCATCCTCGTCAGCGGAACTGTCACAAAAGACGCGTGGGAGAAATACACCGACATCA
>JASEJH010000051.1:4317-8446 GCA_030016455.1 Thermoanaerobacteraceae bacterium | reverse complement strand
TCCCCGAAGGGGACAGCCGTACCGCCTAGTCCCATTCCCGCCTGCAGGAGCAATCGCGGTTCCGACCCGAAAGCCGCCACCAGCGGCCGGATCACCCGTTGCGAAAAGGGAACATTGTAGATAAAGCCGCCGGGCAGTTCCTTGAAGGAGATTTTTTCCCCCCGGGGCAACTCGCCGGAAGCCCGCGTCAGGTAATGCAACAGGAGAATTTCGGTCACGGCGGGAACTTTTTCACCTTCCCGCACCGGCAAAACGTACTCCCGGCCGAAAAAAGGAACGGTCAGCCTCCCCGCATTGTCCATAAGTACTCCCGCCTTCAGCGCCATGACTGACGGGAGGCCCCGGGCAAAACTTTCCCGCGCCATTGCAAGTGCCGTTTCTACGTTAATCATTTCCCCTCTCTTCCCTAACCCGCCGATAAATTTCATCTTCGCGGTCAAAGAGGCCTGGTCCTGCATAGACCTCCCTTTTCTGGGCATAGCTAAAAAGAAAAAAAACAAGGAGGAATGGCCATGGCGTTGAGGCGGCGCGATCCTTTCGGCGAGATTTCCAACCTGCGGGAGCAGATGAACCGCCTGTGGGACGTTTTACGTCCCGGCCTGGGTTTTCGCTGGGGAGCCCCAGGGGAAATGGCCGCCCCACGGATGGACATCTACCAGACGGAAAACGACGTGGTGGCGGTAGCCGAAATCCCGGGCCTCGAATCCAAAGACGACATCGAAGTGACCGTCACCGAAGACACGCTGACCCTGCGGGGCGAACTGAAGCGCAGTTACGAAGAACGGGAGGAGAACCTCTTCCATGCAGAACGCTATTACGGGGCTTTCTGCAGGACTATGACGCTCCCGGTCGAAGTGAAACCCGAGGAAACGTCGGCCAGTTACAGAAACGGTGTCCTCGAAATCCGGATGCCGAAAACCGAAGCCGGCAGACGCCGGTCGGTTCGGGTACCGGTCCACTGATACCTGCTTAACCCCTGCGCTAAAACGGCTTTTTGGCTAAGCGGCAGACAGGAGCACCGGTATCGCCCCGTCACGTGTTCCTTTCCCCGTTCCGAAAGAGGCCGGTGCGGCTATGGTTCCGTTCCCCGCCTGGCCCTGACCTGCTGCAGAAGTTCGGCAACCACCGGCAGCCTTCCGGCCGCGACGACCTCTTCCCCCACCGCTACCACCGGCAGGGCAAGCCCGGCGGTACGGACGCGCGCGGCCAGCGCCGCCGCAGCCGGGTGCTCCGGGGCACTGAAATCCTGGTAGACCAGGCGGACACCGTCGCCGAAGCTCTTTGCCAGTGCCTTTCGGTAAAAGTGGTAACTCAGCGGCAGCACGGCCGAGCACCCCTGAGGCGGTCAGCCGGGGCGGTCGCCGCGTGCCGGAATATCACCGAAGATCCAAACCACAAGCGCCACCTGGAAGCCACCCCTCTTCATTGTAACACCGCCGTCGTTTCCGGAAAACCCTCCCGCGATGGTCACCGGGTCCCTGCACCGCAGCGGCTCCCTTTGTACCCGCGATGAGCTGGTGTGCTAACACGCGTGTCCCTTTCTGACGCGGACGGGCCAGCACCTAAACTGCGGTTCGCCCCAGCAGTTTCAGATACTCCTGCCAGCGGGCAAAACTCCCTTCGCGCGGGTCCACCCGCCACTTTCCCGGGTAGATTTCATAAAGCTGCCGGTACCGCAAGGGAGTGATGTCGGGCATCACCACGTTAGCACCACATCTGAGGGCTGCCTCCCTTCCCCCGGCCGCAGCCGCCCCGACCGCGGTGGTGGCCGGCAGGTTCGTAAGAGGCAGGCAGAGCCGGGTCACCGCCAGAACCTTCATGGTGAGAAAAACCGACCCCGGCGCTGCAGTGGCCAGCGGGGTAGACGGGTGCGGCACAAACGGCCCGATCCCGGCCATCGCCACGCCCAGGTCCCGCATCAGCAGGATGTCGTCGGCCAAACTCGCTATCGTCTGGCCCGGTAACCCGACCATGGGCCCCGCGCCGGTTTCGAACCCCAGTTCCTTCAGCCAGCGGAGGCACCGGCAACGCCTTTTAAAGGAGGTGTCGGGTTTCAGGCCGGCGAAAAGGCTGGGGTCCGCCGTCTCGTGGCGCAAAAGGTACCGGTCCGCCCCGGCTTCCCGCAGCAGGGCATAGTCCGCCCGCGCCAACTCCCCCACTGAAAGCGCCACCTGCACCCCCAGGCGCTTCACTTCCCGCACCACCCCGGCGAGGAGGGAAGGCGTGTAGTAAGGGTCCTCACCCGCCTGAAGGACCACCGTCCGGAAACCGTGGCCGGCGGCTCTTCGCGCGAGGGCCACGATTTCCTCGGGCGGCATCCGGTAGCGCCTGAGGATCCGGTTTCCCCGGCGGAGCCCGCAGTAAAGACAATTGTTCCGGCAGTAATTGGAGAATTCGATGAGCGCCCGCAGGTGCACTACCGGACCGAAAACCTCGGCCCGCAGCCGGTCGGCGCTGGCAAAGAGCAGCGCCGCCGCTTCACCCTCCGCCCGTAGCAAGGAGACAATTTCGCCGCGGGTGAACCCCTCAGCGGCAGCCCGCTTCACCAGCGCCGCGACGTCCCGCACCGTAGCCTCCACCCGGATTCAAGCGCCTTTTCTGGCGCAAAAGCCTGACCTCCGCCTCCATATCGTCGGCTGGCGTAAAAAGCGCCCGCACCGCCGGAAAAGGTGAAAGCGCCCGGTACAGCACGCCGTGAATGTGGGCCAGCATCACGCCGTAGTTTACGATTGGAACCCCGGCCCGGCGGGCCTGGATGATCCGGGAGAGCATTTCCTTCCGGTTCAGCATGCAGGCCCCGCAGTGGACGATCAGCCGGTACCGGCCCAGATCCTCGGGCAGCGGGCCGCTGCCGGCAACCATGTCGAAGCGCAGGTCGGCACCGACCGTCTGCCGCAGCCAGCGCGGGATCTTCACGCGGCCGATATCGTCCTCGATCGGGTGGTGGGTACAGGCCTCCGCGACCAGCACCCTGTCGCCCGGCCGCAGTTCCCGGACCGCCCGCACCCCTTCCACAAGGGTGGCCAGGTCCCCCTTGTAGCGGGCGAAAAGAACCGAAAAAGACGTAAAAAGTACGTCCTCGGGCGTGTCCGCCGCCGCCTTCAGGTAGGCCGAGGCGTCCGTCACCACCAGCCGCGGCTTTGTGCCGAGATTGGCCAGGACGTGCCGCAGTTCGCGTTCCTTCACCATGAGCGCCGCCGCATCGTGGTCAATGACATCCCGGATAACCTGCTGCTGGGGGAGGATGAGCCGCCCCTTCGGCGCAGCCTTGTCAACCGGGATTACCAGCACCACGAACTCGCCCGGCGCAATCAGGTCCCCCACGATGGTAGGCATCGTCCAGTCCTTCGGCGCATACCGGACGATGCTCTGCTTCAGGGCGTCGATTCCCGTCCTTTTGAGCGCGCTCACGAAAACAAAGGGTTTTCCCGCGGCGGCAAAACCGTTTCGGGTCACCTCCGGGTAAAGGTCGGTCTTGTTGACCACCACCACTACCGGCACGTCCTGCGCCGCCGCCCGTGCCACTACACCTTCTTCGTATGAACCGTACCCCTGGCCGGGATCAACCACCAGCAGCGCCAGGTCGGTCTTCTGCAGCACCGCAAAACTGCGCTTTACGCGCAGGGAACCGAGCTCACCGGCGTCGTCAATGCCCGCCGTGTCAATTATCGTTACCGGCCCCAGCGGCAGAATTTCCATCGCTTTCACCACCGGGTCGGTGGTGGTCCCCGGAACGTCGGAGACAATCGCCGTCTCCTGGTTGGTCAGCGCGTTGATCAGGCTTGACTTCCCGGCGTTGCGCCGCCCGAAAAGAGCGATGTGCAGCCGTTGCCCCCGCGGCGTATCGTTCAATCCCGCCACGGCTTATCTCTCCCCTGAAAATGACCAATTATTGCCACCGCCGGCGGCTGTTTCAGCCTCTTTCGCTCCCGCTCACACGTTCAAGGCGCGGACCAGACTTTACGCTCCTCTTAAGCGCGGTGATAAACTTCGCCTGGCTTTGTCGGCCGGCCGGGGCCGGGTGCTCACCCAGCACTCAGTTCGCCTTTGTAAAATGCTAATCGCGTCAAAATTCATGTTTACGCTACACGCAACTATACTCTAAGTACCAATCTGAGTGCTGGGCTCC